>JAYEHE010000137.1:0-3757 GCA_034659415.1 Candidatus Zixiibacteriota bacterium
GAGGAATTTTATTGATTGAATCCAAATCATTTCTTTTTCACAGTTTAGGTTTTACTATCATTATTATAGGATTGTCATCAAGACTTGAGCCCTTTTGAATATCTTGAAAAATAGTACTACCATTATTTACCCTCCTGTTTTTTTTATTTTCTTCAATTATTGTTAAATCTAAGATCTGATAGAGATTTCCATTATAGAGAGAGCCTTGAGGCCAAAAGTCTGGTCCATCATCTATGTCATTTTCAATAATATTACTCGGAAATAGTGAGATACATCTGTTATTATGCTTTTCATATACAAGCCTGGAGTATTCGCCTTGATTTGAAACTTCCAAAAAAAGAGTACGGATGCTTTCCCTTATCCTCAGTAATCGTAAATATTTGTTTATTTCTTTCCTGTAATTTGGTGAAGTTTGAGGTATATCTATAAAATCGGGAGCCTTTAACCTCCCATAATGGAAAATATATTTTGGGATAGGTCTATTGTAACTGTTTAGCCGGTAAGCTGTATCCTTTAAACCTTCCCAAATAGTAATACTATCTTGATATTTATAGAGACCAGAGTTGTGAATTGTTAGATTTCTTATATCAGTAAATATGTTTCTATCGACTTTTAAAAAGCTTTGTATTGTGTTGCCATCAAAACTATTAATGATCAATCTATTGCCATGAGATAATTGTGAGAAGCGCGTTGGAAAATAGGCAACTAACTGGTTTTTATTCAGGATGGACGTATGAAAACCTATCGGAATACGATGCTCACTAACGAATTCTCCATTTAGGCTAAAAATTAAGAGCTTACCTGTTCTGTCAAATATGTATACACGATCTGTTTGTTTACAGTATTCAAAGCCACTAACTTCAACGAATTCTCCGGGTCCTTTTCCACGTGCAGATATTGTGTTTAGAAATTTTCCGGTTTTGTCAAAGCAGTATAACTTTTCATCCAATATTATGTAACAGGAGTCTGTAGCAACCATATAGCCTCTGCCTCCTCTAAGGAGACAGCCTTCGGTTGTTTCTAGTTTGATGTACTTTATTGAAGTTGAAAAATCTGATAATGATACTTTTGTTCTTGACTTAATGCCTTCTATCAATGAAACCTCACCCACTTGAAAACCCGCTGATTCCGTATGAAAGGAAACAACCAGAATTAGCAAAAGGGAGATATGCATATTGTGTGACTTGTGGAGTACTACCCCTTCTTTGATCAATTTCATTATTATTCTTCCCATGCATTTACAATATTAGGAATTATCTGTTTCTCCTTGGTATGAAGTTGTGATAAATAAACGGGGCTTGATAATTCTTTAACCGCAGAATCAATCAGGCATTACTGCGTAGCAGGGTGGATTACACTCGTCTTCTGTACAACCACCCCAAGTTATTGTGGAGCAGATTCCAATTTCTCGAAAAACCTTTCCATCAGTACCATAACATGACACATAACCAGCAGGACAATATTCATAACCAAGATATGTACTACCATATCCGCAGTTGCCAATAGCCATGTTTGAGTCATTATTATTCAGAGAGAATGCTCCTAATGAGGAGATTACTGCTAAAACAAATGTTGCAGCAAAAATTGTTGTTAGTATTTTTTTCATATTCTTTAGTGTTTTTTTTAAAATGTCAGATTGTGAATTGTTGTTCTATTAGCCTCCTTCCTTTTTTTAAGTATTTATGATCTATTTGTGAGAATTACTCACCCCGTTTATCATTTTTTCTATTAAGTAGTGTAGTCTAGATTTGAAAATCTAAATCAACGTCCACATTTTTTTGCTAGCATTATGTAACTGTCATATAATCAGTCATAAAAAATGCGGAAATTTTGTTGGGGCTGATGAAGTATCGTAGTATTTTGATTCATTATCTTTATACTGGGCAATTTGAGTTGAGATAGAGAAGATAAGACCAAACCATGAACAGACTTTCAACCTGATGGGTTCTTGTTGGGATTGCCGTTTGAGTTAATGATAACACAGAAAATACAGGAGCTAAAGCAGATTCCATCTTTCAGAGCTCTGAAGTATGTGGATAAGAAATACCGAATCAGCTATTGGATGGGAACAAATACTGATCTGAAAACGGAGGATGCTCTGCAAGACAAAATTCGATTAATAGGATGTCCTCAAAATGATGAACCTTCTCAACTGTTTGGTGAGCTTCAGACGAAGTGTCAAAAGATTTAGCAGTAGATTTTTACCAAAATGGGATTCCGCAAAATTTCTCAAGGCGATTACAACAAGTTAAAAAAAAACTACCTGAAATCTGCACCAGCCGGATTAGATCATCCACACTTCTGGGGTGGAATGGTTTGTTAAGCAAAACCCACAAAGCGGATTGTATGGTACTATTGGGCGGTGGTGCTGGTGGCTTTTTGTGGTGGGGTTTTGTTGTGGGGAAAGAAGAAAATGCGGTGATATTACCTTACCTTTATGTTTCAGATGCCTCACGTATTTATTAATGGCCAGATATCTTATGAAATATTTTTTTGCAAATAATTCGAGAAGAGTATTCTTCTTGATCCCTGCTATACTATTGCTTTTTATCAGTAAACCATCCTTCTGCCAGCAGGGAGAATTCCTTATCAAAGGCGTAGTTCTGGATGAAATATCGCAAGATCCAATTCCGGGTGTTACCATTATGGATCCTTTGTCAGGGAAAGGAGTCATCACCAATGATGATGGAGAATTCAATTATAGATTTGACAAATTCCCACTTCTTTTAAGCATCAATCATCTTGGTTACTTTACAGATTCATTGCGTATTGAAGATCGCGATCAATACAAGAAAAACATTGAAGGTAAAACTATCGTTTTTAGCCTGAGAGAGAATCTATTTCAAATGGATGAGGTAGTGGTTTCAGTCGCAGCTGTTAAGTTATTCGTCCGGGAGCCTTTTGCGATAATGGATTACGTTATTAAAAACAACCGCTTCATCGCTCTTGGATATCGGAACTACAATCCTCTGAAAAGAGAAATATTTATCGGAAAGCCTCCTGGAAGAATTCTGTCTTACAGTCCGCTTCCAACAGCAAATGAAATATTCCAGGATTGCCAGGGTGAAATTTATGCAGTTGCTCGAGATAGTGCCTTTATCATTAATTTTAATGACGATACACTTGTTTTAAACGCTGTTTGTGGATCCAAATTTTTTATTGAACAGGTTAAACCGATTCAATCTATAGACAATCAGTACTTTATATATAGAGAGAAATCAAAGAAGGGTCAGTATCATGACTATTATATCTGTGATTCCAAGACAGATAAGCAGGAGGTTTTCTATCGGGTTGGAGCCCGTAATAATGAGCAAATAGTTTCAGGCCTTGACCAAAGAATCAGCGGTGAATTCATGTGGAATATAAGTAAGGGCTGGATAAGCGGTGGAGAATTAAGAGCTATGCATGCCAGGTTAGCTAAAGCGATGAATAAGAAGAACACAGAATACAGACCTGTTCATTCAAGCATGATTCAATTGGGTGATACTTCCTTGCTATTTGATTTTGACAACAAGTATGTGAACTGTTTTGAGTTGAATAGCAATCTGTTATGGCGCACCCAAATACAAACTGACCTAAGCAAAGATTTTACCGGTCGGGTTCATCACGATAAAATATCAAACCGTTATTACCTGGAATTTCTAAATGTTCAACTTTCCTACCTGATTGAGCTTGATCCAAAATCAGGCAAAGAACTTTCAAGAATACCAATAAAAGGCTACAAACATATTGACCATATTAGTGTCCATAATAATCG
>JAYEHE010000138.1:0-14841 GCA_034659415.1 Candidatus Zixiibacteriota bacterium
GCAAATTCATTACATACTGTCGTTACTTTTTCCTATTAACAATGAAACGTTATGTCCACCAAAACCGAAAGAGTTGGTCAAGGCATAATTAATATTATGATTCTTTTTAACATTGGGCACATAATCTAAATCACATTCCGGATCGGGATCGTCAAGATTGATTGTCGGATGAACAACAGAATCTTCGATTGATTTAATAGTTGCAATTGATTCAATTGCACCGGCAGCACCAAGCAGATGGCCAATCATCGATTTGGTTGAATTGATCGGGATATTATAAGCGTGGTTGCCAAAAATCTCTTTGATTGCTTTGGTTTCGGCAATATCTCCAAGATTTGTAGCTGTCCCGTGAGTATTGATATAATCAATTTTATCAGGTGAAATATTAGCATCTTTCAGAGCATTTTTCATTGATAATTTTGCTCCGTATCCTTCGGGATGTGGTGCTGTCATATGATATGCATCGGCTGACATACCTCCACCACAAATTTCGCCATATATTTTAGCTCCACGGGCTTTGGCATGCTCATAATTTTCTAAGATAAGAATAGCGGACCCCTCGCCCATTACAAACCCATCGCGATCAACATCAAACGGCCGGGATGCTTTTTCCGGCTCATCATTCCTGGTTGATATAGCTTTTTGCCGGCAGAAACCGGCAAGAGCCGAGGGTGAAATTGGAGCTTCTGTTCCTCCACATACCATAATATCAGCATCGCCGCGTTGGATAAGATACATAGAATTCAAAATAGCATGCGACGAAGATGCACAGGCAGAAACAGTTGCATAATTAGGTCCTCTAAAACCAAATCGCATCGAAACAATACCTGCACACATATCAATAATCATCATTGGAATAAAAAACGGAGAAACTCTGCCGGGACCTGATTTTTCAAGAAGACTGTGTTGTTTTTCAAAAGTGCCAATACCTCCGATACCAGAACCAATTACAACCCCGCATCGGTCTAAATCCAGATTGTTACTATCCAAACCGGCATTTTCATAGGCTTGAATCGATGCAACCAAAGCATACTGCTCCGATAAGTCCAATCTCCTAAGTTCTTTTTTATCTATATACATAGAGCCGTCAAAATCTTTTAATTCTGCGGCAATTTTTGTAGAATAATCCGAAACATCAAATCGGGTTATTGTATCTACACACGATTTACCTTCAAGCAAACCATCCCAAAAAGTTTTCACATCACATCCACTCGGAGATATGACACCTAAGCCTGTAACAACGGCTCTATGCTTCATAATAATCTCTCTTATTTTTCTTGATGACTGTTAATATAACTAATAGCATCACCTACAGATGTTATTTTTTCTGCATCTTCATCTGGGATTTCGATTGAAAATTTATCTTCTAAAGCCATAACTAATTCAACCGTATCCAGAGAATCAGCACCGAGATCTTCTACAAATTTAGCTTTTTCAGTAACCTGACCAGCATCGACTCCAAGTTGTTCAATAATAATTTCTTTTACTTCTGTTTCAATTGACATTCCAAGTACTCCTTTTTATAAAATACGTTTTCTATTGCATTGTTAATCCGCCATCAACCGCCAAAACCTGACCGGTTATATAAGATGCTTCATCAGAAGCAAAAAACATAACTACCGATGCAACATCTTCCGGAAGACCCGGACGTTTGATGAAAATATTTTTCAAGAATGCTTCTTTGGCATCTTCACTCAGTTTTTCCGTCATCTCGGTTTGAATAAAACCGGGAGCAACAGCATTAACAGTGACACCACGAGCACCCAATTCTTTAGCGGCGGATTTAGTAAATCCAATCAATCCGGCTTTACTGGCTGAGTAGTTTGTTTGACCGGCGTTACCCATCAAACCAACTACTGAGCTGATATTTACTATGCGGCCGGATCGTTGTTTCATCATAATCTTTGCCGCTATTTTTGTGGCAAGAAAAGCACCTTTGAGATTTATGTCAAGTACCATATTCCAATCTTTTTCAGCCATTCTAATCATAAGTGTATCCCGAGTAATCCCGGCATTATTGACCAAAATATCAACTGAACCAAATTTTTCCTGAGTTTGCTTGAACAGATTTTCAAGATTTTCGGAATTAGTAACATCGGCTTTAATCCCAATCGTATTTCCGCCAATTTCAGCGGCTACTGCTTGAACTTGCCCTTCATCAATATCACTTATAACCACATTTGCATTTAATTTTGCAAATTTTTCAGCAATGATTCGACCAATACCCCTTGCAGAGCCAGTAATTATAACTGTTTTGTTTGTAAAATCCATTTTATTCCTTTTACGCTAAAGTTGCTGTAAAAGCTTCTATATCTTCCAATTTATCCAGATTTACTGAATTTTTAGGTTTCATATCCCTTTTAGCCAAACCGGTCAAAACTTTACCCGGACCAATCTCTATTATAGAATCTACTCCGGAAGCGACCAAATATTTCATGGTTTGCGACCACCTGACCGGAGAAGTAATCTGTTCTACAAGTAGTTTTTTAATTTCATCTGCATTTGTTACAGGTTGTGCTGTTACATTTGCAATAACCGGAATTTTCGGATTATTTACAGTAACACTATTCAAAAATTCCGCCATGCCTAATTTCGCAGTTTCCATCAAAGGAGAATGGAAAGCACCACCTACTTGGAGCAACATAGCTCTTTTAGCTCCGGCTTCTTTTGCTAATTCACAAGCTTTCTCAACAGCTTCAAACGAACCGGAAATAGCAGTTTGAATACCAGAATTAAAATTAGCTGGGACAACAACCCCTTTAGCAGATGCTTTTTGGCATACTTCTTCAATCTGTGATTCATTTAATCCCATAATTGCAGCCATTGTGCTTGGATTTTTTTGACAGGCTTCTTCCATGAGAGTGGCTCTTTTCACTACCGCTTTAATAGCATCCTCAAATGATAAAGCTCCAACAGCAGCCAAAGCAGGGTATTCACCCAACGAATGTCCACAGGCAAAATCATAATCAGTTAAATTATTTTTAATAATCGAAAGAACTGCCAAGGAATGTAAAAGAATAGCCGGTTGTGTAAAACGTGTCCTTTTTAATTCTTCAGCCGGACCTTCAAAAGAAAGATGTGCTATATCATAACCCATCTCCGAAGAAGCGAATTTATATAAATGCCGCACATCTTCGGAAGTTTCGTATAAATCTTTTCCCATTCCGACATATTGCGATGCCTGTCCCGGGAAAAACAGAACTTTTTTACTCATATTGTTACCATTTAATTAAATTAGAACCCCAAATTAAACCGCCACCGAAAGCAACCATTAAAATATAATCACCTTCCTTAATCGTCCCATTTCGATTAGCTTCATCTAATGCAATCGGGACTGAGGCGGCTGATGTATTTCCATATTTTTCTATATTCATAAACACTCTATTCATGTCCATTTTAAGCCGTTTAGCCAAAGCTTCAATAATTCTTATATTAGCCTGATGGGGAATCACCAAAGCTATATCATCAGAAGTTATACCAGCCTGTTCAAGAGCTATTTTTGCAGAATCTGCCATTTTTTTAACAGCAATTTTGAAAACATCAGAACCATTCATTAAAATCTTGTCCGAACCATCAAATGAAAAGTCAGAAGTATATGGATGAGCCGAGCCACCACTTTTAATCCAGAGTAGTTCTTTATAACTTCCGTCTGATTTAATATAAGTTGATTTAATACCCCTGTCAGTTTCTTCCGCAGAAACTACCGCAGCACCGGCACCGTCACCAAATAACACACAAGTATTTCTATCTTTATAGTTTGTAACAGAGGATAATTTTTCACACCCAACAACAAGAATTTTTTTATACGTACCCATTTTAATATAACTGTTACTGATTGAAAGACCGGTAATAAAACCTGTGCAAGCGGCAACAATATCAAAAGCAGCGGCATTTTTTAATTTTAATTTTTCCTGAACTAAACAAGCCGTGGAGGGAAGTTTATAGTCGGGTGTTACTGTTCCTAATATTAATAAATCAATTTCATCCGGTGAACAACCAGACATTTCCAAAGCGTTTTTGCAAGCCTCAACAGCCATATCAGAAGTCGGCATATTTTCATCAGCAATTCGCCGTTCTTTGATGCCCGTTCTTGTAGTTATCCATTCATCAGTAGTATCAACCAGTTTTTCAAAATCAGCATTGGTCATTCGACGAGGAGGTGTAAACGATCCCGTCCCGATTATTCTGGCGCTTATCTTTTGATCCATTATTTTGTCCAAAATGATTAGTTATTAATTCATCATGAATACGCTGTCTTATACCTTTGGCAGTCATTTCATGAGCAACTTTAATTGCATTTCTTATGGCAATGGAATTTGAAGAACCGTGACATATAATCACGTTTCCATCAACACCCAAAAGAGGTGCTCCACCCCATCGTTCATAGGCAAACATATTTCGCATCCGTTTCATAAACGGAAGTAACAGCACAACACCCATCCTTGAAAAAATATTAGTCTGTATTTGTCTTTGTATAGAATTTACCAAGAGTGGTTTTATTGATTCGCCAAATTTCAATAAAATATTTCCTGTGAATCCATCGGTTACCGCAACATCGACTGTCCCATTTAAAACATCCCTGCCTTCAATATTACCAATAAAATTTATATTAGAATCTTTTAGAAGCTTAAGGGAATTAAAAATTAATTCATTTCCTTTGGATTTTTCTTCACCGATAGAGATAAGACCTACTCTCGGATGTTCATGTTTGAATACTATTGAATAATAGACAGACCCCATAACCGCAAATTGAGAAATATGGTGTGGTTTACAATCGGTATTAGCTCCCACATCTAAAAGAACTGACTGTCTCCCTGTTGATGTTGGAAAAATCGCAGTTATTGCAGGACGACTAACTCCTTCTATTCTACCTAAAGTTAATAGAGCTGTTGCCATCACAGCACCTGTATTTCCCGGAGATACAAACCCTTGAGCTTTTTTCTCTTTTAGAAGCTTAAGACCAACTGATACAGAACTATCACGCATCTTGACACCATTAGTTGCCGATAGTTTCATCGGTATAACTGTTTCAGCGTGCTGAACGGTAATATTAGACGGCAGATCACTAAATGTTTTTAAGGCATTTTCAATTTTATCTTGTTTCCCAACAAGAATAAGTTCTAATGAATCCTCAAGACAACGAGCCGCCTCGACACCTCCGGTTATAATATTCAACTCAGAGATATCAGCTCCCATCACATCAAGTACAATAGTATGTTTATTCTCAGTTGCCATAATCTATTTAAACTATGAACATAGTCATTAGTTCACAAATTAGACTTCTTTAATATCAATAATTTGTCTGCCCTTATAATAGCCACAATTGGGACAAATATGATGAGGCATGCGAGCCTGATGACAATGAGGGCAATCTACCGGAATAGGCATCGCAATTTTCCAATTGGTGCGACGCTTTTTCCCGCGAGTACTTGATTGTTTCCGTTTGGGATGAGCCATTTTAAAATCCTTCGTTTATAGTTAACTATTCACTTAATTTCTTTAAAGAATCCCATCTATGATCAATATTTTCAATAATACAATCACAATCAGAATTATTCAAATTAGTTCCACATTTTGCGCAAAGTCCTCGACAATCATCCTTACATAAAGGCATCATTGAAACTTCTAAAAGAAATGACTGGAGAATTATCGGTTTTAGGTCAACTTTTAAATTCTTATCTGAAAAAAACAGGTAATCTTCGGAATCAACCCGATTTTCATGTTGTTTGTCATAAAAATCTTTACTACAAACAATAAAATCAATATCACATTTAATATCTCTGGTATATTCTATCAAACAACGAGAACACTCCAATTTTATATTTCCTTCAAGCTTTCCCTGACAAAAAAACTCCTCACCCGATTCAACAATACTTAAATCAAGCTGGACTGCATTTATGTCCAGAATTGGTCCTGAATCAAGATTAAAATTTTCTTCACCCATTTTCAATAAAATTGAAGCAGGGAAAGACGTAAACTCATTAAAAAATAATTCCATAGCCTCAAAATTTATAATAAAAAGGAGGAAAAGTCAAGACAAAAAGGAGAGACAAACCCTTTGCACAGCAATAGCTTATAGCAAAAACAGTAAATTATTGGCAAATTACAGTAAAATTCAAAAATATAAATGGATAATTAATATGAATTATTTGAAATAGCCGGCAAAAATAGTTCTATTTACCGGCTACTTTTAGTCTATTTAATGCTCTTAGTAAAGCAACCTGAGCCCTGTCAATATTTACATCAGAATCAGCTTCCGAAGATTTTTTTTCAATTCTCTCTTTTGCTCTATCTCTGGCTTTTTGAGCACGTTCAATATTAATTTCATTAGTTGTTTCTACGGCATCGGCAAGGATAGTTGCTTTATTATCGGATACTTCAATAAATCCACCGGAAACAGCTAAAGCAATCTCTTTGTTTTCACTATCTTTATATTCAATTTTTCCTGGTTTGAGCGATGAAATCAAGGGCGCATGATTCGACAAAATACCGAGATACCCTTCAGTACCCGGTACGACCAGAGAGTTGATTTCTATTTCGCAGTAAACTTTTTCCGGGGTAACTATTGATAAGTGAAACATCGTTTAGTTCTTATCTTTCTCATAGTTTTCAATAGTTTCATCAAGTGTTCCAACCATGTAGAAAAATTGTTCCGGAATATGATCCACTTTGCCATCGAGAATTTCTGCAAAACCTTTGATAGTATCTTCAACTTTAACATATTTACCCGGTTTACCGGTAAATACTTCAGCCACAAAGAAAGGCTGTGACAAGAAACGCTGAATCTTACGAGCACGATTTACAATCTGCTTATCACCTTCGGAGAGTTCATCAATACCTAAAATAGCAATAATATCCTGAAGGTCATTGAATCGTTGAAGAATTTTCTGGACACTACGAGCAACTCGATAATGTTCTTCACCAACAATATTCGAATCCAAAATACGCGAGGTAGAATCAAGCGGGTCAACAGCAGGATAAATACCAAGCTCTGAAATCTGACGGGATAGTACGGTTGTAGCATCAAGGTGAGCAAAAGTTGTTGCGGGAGCGGGATCAGTTAAATCATCGGCAGGAACATAAATTGCCTGCACCGATGTAATCGAACCGGATTGAGTTGATGTAATCCGTTCCTGCAAAGCACCCATTTCCGTTCCTAAAGTAGGTTGATATCCTACTGCCGATGGCATACGTCCCAGAAGTGCAGATACTTCGGAACCAGCTTGTACAAAGCGGAAAATATTATCAATAAATAGAAGAACATTCCGATGTTCTTCATCACGAAAATATTCAGCAATAGTCAACCCGGATAATGCAACTCGAAGACGAGCACCGGGAGGTTCGTTCATCTGACCGAAAACCATCGCAGTCTTTTCGATAACGCCGGATTCAGTCATTTCCAGATAAAGATCATTTCCTTCACGAGTACGTTCACCTACACCACAAAAAACAGAATACCCACCATGTTCAGTAGTAATATTATGAATTAATTCCTGGATGATAACTGTTTTACCAACGCCGGCACCACCGAACAAACCAACTTTACCACCTTTTGAGTACGGTTGAAGCAGGTCAATAACTTTGACACCGGTCTCAAACATCTCAACCGATGTAGATTGTTCTGAAAGAGATGGAGCTTTACGATGAATAGGCAATCTTATTGCATCTTCCGGAACAGCTTCTTTACCATCAATAGTTTCGCCAATTAGGTTATATATTCTGCCTAATGCTTGTTTGCCTACCGGAACTGTAATAGGTTGTCCTGTATCGACAACTTCCATGCCACGTACGAGTCCATCAGTGGAGGAAAGAGCAACACAGCGTACAATTGAATCTCCAAGATGCATGGCAACTTCAACTGTCAGATTCATTCCTCTTTCCTGATCGATAATCTTAATAGCGTTCAGAATATTCGGAAGTTTATCTGCTGGGAATTCACAGTCAACTGTAGGACCGATAACCTGAACAATTTTCCCGACATTATCTGCCATTTAAAAACTCCAATTTATTTTAATCATTCTTTTCATATTTATCAGGCATTCAAGGCTTCCGCGCCGGAGACAACCTCCAGCAATTCTTTAGTGATTTGTGCCTGTCTGGCTTTATTATAATCAAGTGTTAATGACTGTATCATCTCACCGGCATTCGTAGTTGCATTACCCATTGCTATCATACGACTACCATGTTCACTTGCAAAAGATTCCACAAGAGCAGTTACCATTTTGGTTGTGGCATAACTTGGCATCAAAGCGGCATAGATTGCTTCCGGTGTTGGTTCAAAAATATATTCTCTATTAGATTTAGATTCATCTGTAGTTTCTATATCCGGAGGTGCAATCGGAAGATATTTTTCATTTACAATCTTATATTTTACCGTTGATAAAAACCGTGTAAAGAATAAACTGATTTCATCAGTTTCACCGCCAACAAAATAATCAGTAAGAAATGAAACTATTTCTTTGGCTTTATCCATTTGAAGATTTCCACTCCAGTCAGAGAAATTCCGAACTACTTTCCATTGACGCCGTTTGAAAAAATCATTAGCCCGTTTACCAATAGTAACAATTTCAACTTCAATATCTTTATTTTCATTCAGCCAAGCACTAGCTTTTCTTATCACATTAGCATTAAATGAACCGCATAACCCTCTATCGGAAGTAATAACTACGATTGTTCTGTTTTTTAGTTCACGTTCTTCAAAATAAGGATGAGAAATTTCACCGGTAGCACCTGATGCCAATTGACCAAGCATCTCATCCATTTTTTCACTATAGGGAAGAGATTGCTCAACTTTTTCCTGAGCACGTCTTAGTTTAGCCGCGGCTACCATTTCCATCGCTTTAGTAATACGAGCAGTCGATTTGACAGTCCGTATTCTCTTTTTTACTTCTCGTAATGTTGGCATTTAATTAATACTTATTTCTCTTTTTCTTCACTCTTTTTAAATTGAGCCTTAAATTTCTCAACTGCACTTTTCATTTTTGATTCAAGGTCATCAGATATTTTATGTTCTTCTTCCAAAGTATGTTCAATATCAGGGTAATCTTTTTTGCAGAAAGCTATATATTCATCCTGAAATCTTCCAATATCTTCGCCCGGAATATCATCAAGCAAGCCTTTAGTACCACACCATATAATCATAACCTGTTCGGTAACTTTCATTGGTACATACTGACCCTGTTTCAATAATTCAACCATTTTCCTGCCGCGATTAAGCTGTTTCAGGGTGCCTTCATCCAAATCAGACCCAAACTGGGTAAAAGCTTCCAATTCTCTAAACTGAGCTAAATCGAGTTTCAGTGAACCGGCTACCTGTTTCATCATTTTTGTTTGAGCGTTACCACCTACTCGAGATACAGAAATACCAACATTAATAGCCGGACGAACACCTGCGAAAAACAGTTCCGATTCAAGGAATATCTGTCCGTCGGTAATTGAAATAACGTTTGTCGGAATATAAGCTGACACGTCACCCGCTTGAGTCTCAATAATCGGAAGTGCAGTTAATGATCCGCCACCCTTTTCATCGGAAAGCTTAGCCGCTCTCTCTAAAAGGCGTGAATGACAATAGAAAATATCGCCCGGATATGCTTCACGTCCCGGAGGACGACGAAGCAAAAGTGACAACTGACGGTATGAAGCCGCCTGTTTAGTTAAATCATCATAAATGCAAAGAACATGCTTACCATCATACATATATTCTTCACCCATGGCACAACCGGCATAAGGTGCAATATACTGAAGAGGAGCGGGGTCTGTTGCAGAGGCAGTAACAACAATTGTATATTCCATAGCACCATTCTTACGAAGAATTTCTACTACCTGAGCAACGGTAGATGCTTTTTGTCCTATAGCAACATAAACACAAATAACATCAGTATTTTTCTGATTGATAATTGTATCAATAGCCACAGCTGTTTTACCTGTTTGGCGATCACCGATAATAAGTTCGCGCTGACCACGACCAATAGGAATCATCGAATCAATCGCTTTCAATCCAGTCTGCAGAGGTTTTTTCACAGGTTGACGTTCAATAACCGAAGGTGCAATGCCTTCGATAATTCTGGTTTTGTCCGTGGCAATAGGTCCTTTACCATCGAGGGGTTGTCCTAAAGGATTGACCACTCGCCCAATAAGAGCATCACCGACTGGAACCGAAGCAACCTTGCCCGTACGACGTACTGTATCGCCTTCTTTGATATGACTATCGGAGCCGAAAATTGCAGCACCAACGTTATCCTGTTCCAGATTCAATACCAAACCCATAATATCACCCGGGAACATAATAAGTTCAGACATCTGAACATCTTCAAGTCCCCAAATTCGGGCAATACCATCGCCAACTTGAAGAACCGTTCCTACCGATTCCATCTCAAGTTTGGTTTCGTACTTCTCTATCTCTTTTCGAATTACCGACGAAACTTCTTCAGGGTTGAGACCCATTCTTCAACTCCTTCAGGCGAAGCCTGTAAAATAACCGCATCAAACGGTTTGTTTCCTATTTCAAATTCAACTAATGCACTCTGACAGAACCGAGCTGTTCGGATACCTGCTCAAGCTGGTATCTTATTGAACCATCGATAATCTCATTATACATCACAACAATCATACCACCGATAATTGACTTATCCACTTTCTGTTCAAGCTTGATTTTAAGATTAGTCTTAGAATGCAGTTTACTTATCAGTTCTGTTTTTTCATTATCGTTCATAGGTATAGCGGTAATAGCCGTCACCCGACCGATACCTTTGTCTGCTTCTACTAAACGAACATATTCATCAATAATATCAGCAAGAAACCCTATTCGTTTTTTCTCAACTAAAACGACCAAAAACTCTACTACCAATCGTTCTATTCGATTGGAAAACACATCTCTAATTAATGAAATTTTATTTTCAATAAAAACATTGGGAGAATTCAGAAAATCCATCAACGATTTTTCAGAGAGGACATATTTGCTCAAGTCATTTAAATCATTAAAAACATTATCTAAAAGATTTTTATCTTTTGACGATGCAAAAATGGCGCGAGCGTATTTCTGGGCTACTTCCTGAGTAAGCATCTATATTAAGCTTTCTCCAAATTATCGATAACATTATTTATCAATTGGCGATGTTTGTTATCGTCCAATTTTTCATTAATAATTTTTCCAGCCGCAATTACAGTCACAGAAACCATATCATCTCTTAACTGTACTTTTGCCTTTTCATACTCACGATTCAGCTCTTGTTTATTCTTATCTGCAAGCTGTTTAGCTTCTTCGTGTGCACTAATTTTGATTTTTTCGGCAATTTGTTTGCCTTCGTTCACAGCTTCAACCAATTTTGCACGACGTTCTTCATCTATCCCTTTTAGCTTACTCTCGTAATCTGCAGACAATGATTCTGCTTTTTCTTTTTCATCATCAATATTCTTGAACTCATCAACAATTTTCGTGCGACGTTCTTCAAGCAAACTGAGAATCGGACCCCATGCAAATTTTTTCAAAATCCACAGGGTAATCAAAAAGCCGACGCTATGAGTTAATAATAATTGCCATTGAATATCCATGGCTACTCCATTCTAACAGGTTTACAATTAACTAAAGTAAGGTGTTGCCACCTTGTTAACTGCTTACCCAATTTTACCTGAAAGAATGAAAAATACTACCAAAGCGTAAATTGTTAACGCTTCAATAAGAGCCGCACCAATAATCATAGCGGTCTGAATTTTACCGGACGCTTCCGGCTGACGGCCGATAGCTTCCATAGCAGAACCAACTGCACGACCTAATCCTAAACCGGAACCAACAGCGGCAAGTCCGACACCCATCGGAAGAGCCCAAGCTAACATTGCTTGATAATCCATTTTTTAACTCCTTAAAACTTAGTTAATATGTTTTTTCTTTTTCTCATTCTAAACTTCCCTTAAAAAATCAAACCAACTTCGTTGGCTAGTGTTCTTCGTGAGGAAGCATCATCAATATATAAATTGTCGATAACAGGGTAAAAACCAGAGCCTGAATCGTTGACAATAAAATTCCTAACAATATAAAAGGTATATTTAGCGGAAGCCCCACCGGAGAATGGAAAAAGGCTAAAGCCGAAAGCCCCAAACCAACAAACGCCGCCACCAGAATATCTTCACCGGTAATATTTCCAAATAAACGTAAGGCTAACGAGAACGGTTTAGCTAATTCGCCAATAATATGCATCGGCAACATCAAAATCACTAACGACCAACCGATAACATCCCGTGGTTCTCCAGCAAGATGGTCTATATATCCTACAATACCAAGTTTCCTGATTCCAGTATATTGAGCATATAGAAATACTAAAATTGCAAGTGATGCGGTAATATTAATGCTTGTCGAAGGTGAGAAGCCACCGGGAACAATACCCATAAAATTCATAAACAGAATATAAAAAAACAGAGAGCCCAAAAAGGGTGTATATTTTTTAGCATCTTTACCTAAAATTCCTTTTAAGAAATCATACATTAACTCAATCAAAAACTCTATAACATTCTGGAATGAACCTGGAATCATTTCACGGCGCTTAGATGCCATAATAGCTACAACCGACATAAAAATTGCAACGGCAAAAGCAAAAATAACAGGTTTCCAATAAATTAAACTCTCGCTGTGCGTAAATAAAGAAATAATATCTGGCAGATGGGTAGAACCGCCTTCATGTCCACCCCCACCGGATGCAACAAGAAAAATTGGTTTAATATTGGTTACAGCCAAACAAAATATATAATTTAAAACACTCATTAAAGCGCCTTCTGTAAATGTTCGTCGGTGTGGCTCTTTTCATCAAGAGCCAGAAAAAGTCTGCCTAACACTTTCAAAAAAATTACACCAAAGAGTGATGTAAATCCAATCAACAGGTGATAAGCCTCAAACTGTGGAACTTTCAAAAGAAAATATCCCGATAAATATAACAATGGGAATTTAATCAGAAGTAAACTAACAGCTCTAAATTTATCGGCACCTTCGGGACGCAGGGTCGATCTTACGAGTGCTGAAAGGAAAATCAAATTGACCATTCCCCATATTCCACCTGTAAAAATTGCAAGAGTAACAAAAGAAGAAAAATAATAAAAACCAACCGGAAGGAATATCAAAAGTAATATACCGGTAGTTTTTAAACTTCGGTCAAGAAAAGAAAGATCAAATTTATTCGTCATTATCTTCTTCTTCCATCCTCTGTGACTTTTTAACCAATTTGTAAATCTCAATTCCAGCTGAACCAAAACCAAGAAAAACACCTATTGTCATCAGAATCGGCTCCGTATCAAACTTTTTATCCAACCATTGACCTATAAAAAATCCAATCAAAGGGGCTACCAATAGAATTGTCGGCACAAGTGCCAACAAACTTACTTGCCTGTAATTCGTCTGGTCATCCCTTTTTTTACCTGGACCAAAGAGGGTCATTTTACCCTCCTTTATTATTTAAGCCGCAAATATATTCTACCGCACTGTTCTGTCAACAAATTTTTATAACACTTTAGGGTATTATAAAATACTTGTATAGAACACATAAAAATATAAAATATTATTATAGTTTAAAGAGTATGAGTAACTTTTCTAAGAGTCTGAACCAGTTCTGTGTTGCGAAAGGGCTTCTTAAGATAACCATCGGCACCACAATCCGTTACTGTTTTTTCTGAGTAGAGGGATACTTGACCGGTGATTAGAAGAACCGGCGTTTTTGAATTAATTTCTTTAATTTTTGACAGAAGATCTAAACCAGACATGCCCGGCATAACAATATCTGAAATAACGGCATCAATTTTTTCTGAATCATAAATTTCCAAACCCTTCTCGCCCGTGTCAGCTGTAAATACTTTAAATCTTTCTAATTGGACAACAAATCTTAAATAATCCAAAATAGTGTCATCATCATCAACTATCAGAACTTTTTTTCTGCCATTTTCTAATGCTTTTTTTACTTTTTCAAGGATAAAGTCTTTTTTGTCATATTCAATAATTATATCATTTGCCCTGTTTGAGATAAATTTTGTAATAACAGATTCATCAGGTTTTTCACAGATTACAATATAAGGAATGTAACGAAATTTTTTGCTATTCTTAATAAATTTCAAAAAATCTACGTACTCAGAGCTACTTGAACGGACTGTTTCAATAATTAGATCTATATCAAAATCGTCCTCAATAATAGAAACCGCCTTTTTAAAAGTATCTGCTTCGAGAAGTTTATACTCTGATTTGTCAAAAAATGAGGAAATTTTTATATTATTAGACCTTGATAGATATAAGACTTTGGTTGATTGAATTTCAAAACTTTGCATTGGTGTCCTTTACTCCTTATTTTCTTAATTTCGGCTCAAAATACCAAAACTTTATATAGCCTTAATTAATGTATTTACAAAATCCTGAAATTCAAGTAACTTAAGGGCTTATGCTTAACCTAAACAACAATCCAGAAAGCAATGTATTGACAAAACCTGATTTAGGATATTTGAGCTTTATCCTTAGTTTTATTGCAACACTAATTTTGAGTGTTATTATCTATTTTACAATCAGCGAAAATTATATAACAGCATTTGCAATTCCAGGGCTTATAATATTGGCAATTATATTTTTCAATCCCCAATTTGCTTATTATCTATTTTTTTTATCAGTAACAATCTATGCTCCATATAAAATTGGACTGGTGGCAATTCATCCTTTTGATGTTTGCATAGGGCTTTTGTTAATTTCCGTATCCTTTGATTATATTTTGAATGTAAGATACCAATTAAGACCGGCTTATTTTGATAAACAATTTCTTTTTCTTATTATTGCAACTTTTATTTCTGCAGTTTTTGCATATGACATAAACTACTCAATAG
>JAYEHE010000139.1:0-3733 GCA_034659415.1 Candidatus Zixiibacteriota bacterium
GCCACCACCTGAGACAGCTTTTACAATTACCGGATATCTGATTTCTTTAGCTAATTCCAGAGCATCATGAAAACTTGGAACAATTCCTTTTGAACCGGGAATAGTAGGGACTCCTGATTTTCTCATTAACTCTTTGGCTTTTACTTTATTGCCTAACATCCGAATCTGGTCTGGAGTAGGTCCTATAAATACTATTCCGCATGATTCACAAATTTCAGCAAAATCAGCATTTTCAGCCAAAAAACCATAGCCAGGATGAATAGCACCGGCATTTGTTATTTCAGCGGCGGCAATTATTCGTTTGGGGTCAAGATAAGACTCATTGACCTGAGGTTTTCCGATACAAATATCTTCATCAGCAAAACGTACATGCAAAGCATCTCTGTCTGCTTCAGAATAGACCGCAACTGTTTTAAGCCCTGACTCGCGACAGGCACGTATAATTCTCAGAGCAATCTCGCCCCGATTGGCGATTAGTACTTTATCAAACAAAAGTATTCCTCAATAACTTAAGTATTTCGACCAATTCAAATAGACTGTCATTATAAGATAAACATTTTGAAATTACAATAGGAAATCATAATTTTCAAAAAAGATTTATTATTTTTTCTTGATTGTAATGCATTATATTTCAAGAGTTTAAAATATTTCTTCGGGTAAGCGAGGATAAAAAAAGGGAGGTTACTTCCTCCCTGATATCTTAATAAAATAAAATTCTAATATTTAATAAAATCAGGACCAGAATCTGATGATTCCTCAGATTCCTGTTCGTTTCCTTCCCAACGGTCGGCTGTTCCTGTTATACCTTTCAGACGCAAATCAAAATCATCAGGGTTAGAAGCTTGTGACATCGCTTCTTCAAATGAAATCATCCCTTGTTTATAAAAATTCATAATAGATTGATCAAAAGTTTGCATTCCGTATTGAACCGTTCCCTGTTCAATTAAATCAGGAATATCAATGGTTTTATCAGGGTTCATAATACATTCACGAATAGCAGCAGTACTAACCATAACTTCCAAAGCCGGAACACGGCCGGGCATATCAGATCGGGTCAATAATCTTTGACAAACAATAGCTTGAACGGTTCCAGCCAATAATAAGCGAATTTGTTGATGTTGATGAGGCGGAAAGAATGAGATAATACGGGTTATGGTTTCAACTACATTTAAAGTATGCAGGGTAGTCAAAACCAAATGACCGGTGTCCGCCGCTGTTAAGGCAATTGACATTGTTTCCAAATCACGCACTTCACCAATTAGAATAACATCGGGATCCTGACGAAATGCCGCTCTTAATGCCGAGGCAAAGGTCTCGGTATCTCCGCCAACTTCTCTTTGGGATACAATTGATTTTTTGTCCCGATAAATATATTCTATCGGATCTTCAACTGTTAAAACATTATCAGCCCGAGTATTATTGATTTGTTCAATCAACGAAGCCAGTGTAGTCGATTTACCGGAACCCGTTGTACCGGTTATAATAATTAGTCCTCGTCGTTCATTGGACAGTTTATTTATTATTTTAGGAAGATTTAATTCTTCGAACGTTGGTACTTGCGTATTGACTGCACGAATTGCAATACCGGATGTCCCTCTTTGTCTATATAAATTAATACGGAAACGCCCCAGTTTGGCAACCGAAAGAGCAAGATCCATCTCATTTTTTCTTTTATACCGCTCCATCTGTTTTTCATTGAGTATCTGAGTTACAATTTTTTCCATACCGTCTATTGTAATCGGGTCGGTAGCTATCTGTTCCAAATTACTATTAATTCTTAAATGAGGACGCACCCCAACACGGATATGCAAATCTGACGCTTTACGGTTAAGCATTTCAACCAGCATCTGTTTTAAATTCATGGAAATCCCTTTCCGTGTTTATATTATTTCGGGTCGATATAGAAAAGAGTTTGGCCGAACTCAACCGGTTTGCCGTTTTCAACGCAAATTTCTGATATACGACCGGAAACTTCGGATTCAATTTCATTCATTAGTTTCATCGCCTCAACAATACAAACAACTTGTCCTACTCTAATTTTTTCATTTAATGAAACATAGGAATCAGCGTCAGGAGCTGGAGCCGAATAAAAAGTGCCAACCATCGGCGATGTTATAGGGATTAATTTGCTTTTGTCAACTGTAACATCCTCTGAAACAGATGAGGGTTCAGCTTGAGGTGTTGTTTGTACAGCTTTTGTCGTAGCAGGTGCAACCGGTTGTACAATCGCCGGCGCTGAACTTTGACCATTGTCGGCTAAATTAGTCTGTCGAGTAATTTTGATTGACCGCCCCCAGCCTTTAACCTCAAGAGATCCAATAGCGGATTCTTCAACAATCTTAATCAACTTTTTAATATAATTTTCGTTCATCAATTTCCTCAAAACAATTTACATTAATGAAAGGAAAGCCTTACCAAAAAAATTTTAAACTGTGATTGATTATATAAAATCTAAATCATAGTTCCAACAATTTTTTTGGAGCTTTATTCATAACTTTATTCCCTCTTCTTGTCACTAACACATCATCTTCAATTCTTACTCCGCCCCAACCTGAAATGTAAATTCCAGGTTCAACAGTTATCACGTTGTTAGGCTTAAGCTTATCGCCGGAGACCGAGGAAAGTCTGGGTCCGATATGAACAAAATAACCAATTCCATGCCCTGTTCCATGTCCAAAATTCTTTCCATAACCCGCTTTAGTAATAATGCTCCGACAGGTATTGTCAACGGTCTTGCCTAAAACTCCCGGTTTAACTTTTTTAATACCAGCTTTTTGAGCTTTAAGCACCAAGTTATATATTTTTTTCTGGCGTGATGTAGCTTTGCCGACCACAACCGTTCTGGTCATATCAGACACATACCCATTTACGGTAGCACCAAAATCGAATGTTATAAAATCACCTTTTTTGATTTTCTTTTTTGATGCTTCTCCGTGAGGTAAGGCAGAGCGATAACCGGAAGCAACTATTGTATCAAATGCCGGTTTTTCAGAGCCGAGCATAATCATCTGATATTCAAGTTCCGCCGCCAATTCTTTTTCTTTAATACCCGGCTCAATCATACTTAATATTCTTTCAAAGGCAATATCCGAAATATCAACCGCTTTCTGAATATTTTTTATTTCATCATTATCTTTGACCCAACCCAGTTCGGTGAAAAGATGTCCGGCATTAACCAAAATTCCATTCGGTAAAGAATTTTGGATGCGTTCCAATCCGCCAATAGTTAAATACTCTTCGTTATACCCATAAACAAAATTCTTTTTATTAAATTTTGGATAATCCTTAAGAGCATTATAAGCATCATATTTAATAATATTAACCTTTGCACCTTTTACCTGTTTGGCTGATTGATCTTTATATCTGAAGTCTGTAAAAAATTCTGAACTTTTAGGGGTGACTACTAAAAGTCCTGCTGAGCCGGTAAATCCGGTTAAATATCTGATATGATCGAGATGATTTACAATAACACCGTCAAGATTTTCTTTTTGTATAGCTTTTTTTAATTCGGCAATTCTCTTAACTGACATAATTTAAAGCTCCTTTTCGTTTATTTTTAATTCTGCATTTCTAAGTTTATCTTTAATTTTTGGGTTCTTATTTTTTTGATAAATTACTTTGAAAACCTCTGCGGCTAATCTAATATGTCCCTGATTCATATACAAATCACCCATCGTCTCTGTATAAAATGGAATTGAAGCCAAAGTTCCGTCATATTTATTTGGCTTTAGAT
>JAYEHE010000140.1:0-3726 GCA_034659415.1 Candidatus Zixiibacteriota bacterium
TGGTGCCAAAGTTAATGATTTTCTTTCTGATATGGGCGAAGAAAAAATGCCGATGGTTATCAATGTTGGTGCGGCTTACAAATTTTCTGAAAATCTGTTATTTGCCGCCGATTACAATGATTTCTTCATGCACAAAGGAGCCAGTTTTTTCAACCGTCTTTATTTAGGTGCCGAACTTCATTTAGGACATATAATTATGGCTCGTGGTGGCTTTGCTCAAGGTTATCCGTCTATTGGTGCCGGACTGAACTTTGGGGCACTTGCGTTTGACGGAGCAATATACGGTATAGAAAAATCCAATAACCCGGGTGGGGATGGAGATTATAACTATGCTGTAAGACTAAAGATTGGCATGTAATACACACAAAAAGCATGTAGAATAGAGTTTAGATTAAAAAAAACCGCCGTCGAGGGAGAGGCGACGGCGGTATCACAAAGGAGACCACAAAAGAGGGAGAAAAAATTTAGCAGGTCTTATCTATCCTATCAATCCTCTGTAAGGTGCTTCGCATCTAAATTCATAACCAGCTCAATATTATTTCTAATATGAAACATAACAAAGATTATGCCGAAACGTATCTTGTTGGTTATTAACAAATTAAACTAATTTAAGAGAAGATTATATGTTGTAATAATAGATACGGTATGGGTCAAAGCCCATAACTTGATAGTTATTTCTGGTTTTTATTTTTTTTATGCTCTGACGATATTATCTGAAGCATTTGAAAACCGATAGCCGAATCAACGGCAAAAAGTTTTTGTAAAATTGTGTCAGCTTGAGGAATGAATCCATTTAGTGAATAAGACGCCCCCAGACCAATCAATCCAGGGTAAAAAGAAGAATCAATATCAATTACTTTGCTAAAAGCCGCTGTAGCCTCGCTGTATCTTTGGCTTGTAAAATAAATCATACCTAAAGATTGCAGACAGTCTTTATAATTTGCTTTTTTAGCCAATGCTTTTTTAAAATATTTTTCAGCTTCATCAATTTTACCAAGATTTTGTTTTATACGTCCCTGAAAATAAAAGAGTTCATATTCACTGCTTCCTGCTTTTTCAGCTTTATCAAAATAGAATTCTGCACTGTCAAAGGTATTGGAACTGGCAAAACTTGTTCCAAGAGTGAAAAGGATAACTGCATTGTCAGGCGTAAGAGAATCAGCTTTATATAGCAATGGCATTGCTTTATTTATCAGACCGGTTCGTGAATATTCCCGAGCCAAATTTGTTAAAAAGAGGGAATTGTCGGGAGATACATTAGTTGCAGTTAAAAAGTATTTAATAGCTTTTTTGTAATCCCCATCTCCACTGAAAAGAACACCCAAATTATTGTTTAATTCCGCATCATTAGCATCAATCCGATAAGCTTTATTAAAATAATCTTTAGCAGTTTCCTGATTTCCAATAGCTGAATGAGCAACCCCAAGACTTTTGAGAGCGGAAAAGTTATTTTCATCAAAAGATAGTACTTTTTCAAAATCTATAATAGCTTTTTGAAAGTCCTTATCAATAATTGCATGACCACCCTTTTGTAAAAAGACCTGAAGAGAGTCCAACGCATAAATTTGCTGTGAAACTATTATTGTTATTAGGATATATATAAATATGTAAGTAATCTTTTTCATAAAATTTCTATCGGTTATACTCCAAAATTCATAAATATTTCAGTTTTTTACTAAGAACGGCTCACCAAGATGAGCCGTTCTATTAAGAAAGACGCTTAAAAAGGTATCCTCCATTACTTCCTTGAACAGAGGTATTTTTATTTAGCCCTTTTGGGAATATGATTATTCACCATGGCAAAAGATAAATATTCCAACTCCATAGACATATTTTCATTTCTAAGGTGAACATCGTCCGGAACTTTTAAGTTAACAGGTGCAAAATTCAATATTGATTTAACTCCCGCGGCAATAACATCATCAACTATATATTGAGCAACGGTAGCAGGCACAGCTAATACAACTAGCTCAATACCATCTTCTTCTAATTCCTGAGCCAGATTTTTAATATCGGAAACCACTATTCCTTTATGATTTGAACCAATTTTACGTTGATCATTATCAAATAATTTTACAATATGGAATCCCTGGCGGGTAAATTCCTTATAACTGGCTAACGCTGAACCGATATTTCCTATTCCAATCAGAGCAACTTTCCATATACGGTCAATTCCAAGAATTCCCGCAATTTTTTTCTTTAACTCATTTACCGGATAACCTAATCCTCTGGTTCCAAATGATCCAAAAAATGAAAGGTCCTTTCTTACCTGTGCTGATGTAAGACGCTCTCTTTTGGCTAATTCTTTGGATGAAATAGTTTCGAAATTTTCCTTTTCTAACAGAGATAAAGACCTATAATATAATGATAAACGATGTATGGTTGATTCTGATACTTTCTTTAGAATTTCAGTATTCTCGCTGAAGGTCATTTAAAAATCCTTAATATATCCATATATATAAATATATATTGCTTATGTGAAATACTTCACAAAAAATATACATTGAAAAAAAATAGTGTCAAGTAAATTTCTAAACAAGTTATCGGACGAAATTAGTCACAATTTATCATATATAGAAAATTAAGTAAAAAACAATTTAGGATATAATTTGTCTTGTAATTGAACGACTTAAGCGAGCCAAAATTTCATAATTAATTGATTTTACCAAATTAGCTAATTGTTCGATACTGATATTTTCATTGTTATCATTACCAATTAAAGTAACAACATTTCCTATTTTTACATTTTTAATATCTGTTATATCGACCATCGCTAAATTCATACATATTCTGCCCCGAATAGGAGCTCTTTGACCATTGATTAAAGTATAAGCAAGGTTTGATAGTTCGCGTCCGTAACCATCTGCATATCCGATTGGTATCACAGCTAATTTTGTTTTTGAAGTAGTTCTATAAGTACAGCCATATCCAATAAAGCTATCTGAAGGCAAATTTTTAATCTGGCTGATTCTGGTTTTAAAACTTAGAACTGGTTGGAAAAGATTATTTGATCCACCCAGTAATCTGTAAGATAAATATGTTTCTTTTGAGGGCCAGTGACCATAAGCAGAAATTCCGGGACGTACCATATCAAATTTTGTTTTTTCAAAAAGAATCATAGCCGCCGATGAAGCAGTATGTTTAATTTTTGGTTTTATTTTCAACTGATTCATTTTTGAAAGCATTTTTTTAAATTGCATAAGCTGTTTTTCAGCATAGTCATGATTAGTAGTGTCTTCTATGTTAGCGAAATGCATTGAAGCTCCATAAGGGCGAGAGAGAGATTTATATTTTAGATAAATATTAGCAAATTGTGGAAGTTCTTTATCTGTGATACCTTGCCTGTTTGTGCCTGTTTCCAATTTTAGATGAGTTAAGATTTTGCATTTTAGCTTATCGCCTAATTTCCCAAGATTAATCAAGCTTTGTTTGTCGAATATAGTTGGCTCAATGTCATATTCAAAAATAGCTTCGGTATCATCAGGAGAGAAAGGTCCCAATAAAAGAATTTTTCGGTCCCATCCGGCAAATCTTGCCTGAATAGCTTCTTCGATTTCATGCACAGTAATATATTCAACTGCTTTAAGTGGGATAAGCATAGATACAATCTGTGGCAATCCATGTCCATACGCATTAGCTTTAACCGACACCGCAATTTTTCTTTTACCTGCTAATTTAACGAGTGATTTAATATTATGTTGAAACGCCGACTCAGAAAGCTCAATC
>JAYEHE010000141.1:0-3710 GCA_034659415.1 Candidatus Zixiibacteriota bacterium
CAATATTGTAAACATTGTGATTGCCGGCATGAAGTTTGGCATTATCAACAATTGACTTGTCGAGAACAAATCCAGTAGCCGCATTATGTGGTTCGTATATGCATTGCAAAATAAAATTCAAAGACCTTAATATAGATTTCAATCCGCTAACCGGAGCGTTAATAATACGTTCACCTCCTGATTTTTTCTTAACTGAAAATTTTGTGTATCGCTTTTTACTCACTACAGGATTAGCATAGTATGTAAGACTTTTTAACTGAAACGGCTTACATTCTTTTCCATACAATAAGTTCTTTGCTTCATTTAATAATAAAACAAGTTCTTCCTTAGTTTGCATTGCAGCAAACTTTTTACGAATGTGGTCAATATGTTCTTTTTCTATCTTCATAATATTTTGCATTTAATCTTTGAAAACACCTGCCTGATATTCTTTATGTATGAATATTCCAGCTTTAATAACTGAAATCACTACCTATTCATCACTGATAAATTCATCAATAACAACTTCATTGCTTAACATCATTTCTGATATAACAAGGCAATCGTTATCAATTCGTCAGAGACATTCATCCCGACCTATGGTCGGGAAAGCATGCCAATCATTGTTTCATTGCGAACAACGAAACCAACATGCACGAGTCAATATCTTTTGGCAAGTATTTCAAAGAACTGATGCAAATTAACACATCTTTTATGCAGTCATTCTGCACAGGTTAAAAATAATTTTTTAATAGGTTTTTAGCTTTAGTTATTATTATTGTTTTTAAACTTTCTGGTTCAACAACAATTACTTCTTCTCCAAATGAAAAAATCAATGAAATAAACTCATAATTAATTTGCAACAAAAATTCAAGCAGAACCTTATTGTCATTCCTCTCTTTGGTTTTTTGAGAACCATGAATAGGTTTACTTTCAATATATGGGTAAAGTTCTTTACTGACTTGGAGAATTATTTTAACAGGTTCTTCTTCTTTAACAGTAACTCCAACAACATCATAAAAATACTCTTCAAAATCCAAGGTTTCATTTTCAATATATTTGCTATTCTTTTCCTTAATTTCTGTTATCCTGTCAAGTGAAAGATTTGATATAGTTTCTTGCTCTTCATTAAATCCAAAAAGAAACCACCTATTATTGAATTGTTTTAAATAATATGGATGAATAGTTAAAGGAATTGGAGATTCTTGTTTAAAGCTCTGATATTTAATAGTTAATACTTTTTTGTATTGAATAGCATTGAATAATTCGGTGAAATAATTTAACCCTTTTAAATAAGGATTTTGTTCAAAACCAACAATTGGTTTTTCGTTTCCTTTTATATTAAAAGTTGATTCTATTCTTACAAGCAATTCTTCCATCCATTCAAATTGAGGCAGTCCTTTAAATCTGTTTAAGATTGAAAGTGTTTCCTCTAATTGTTTCACCTCTGATTCATTTATTGCTTGATTCTTAATTGAGAAGTTTCTGTCCGAATATGTGTAAAATACTTTTTTTCCATCTCTTATTCTCTGAAGAGGAACAGACCATCCTTGTTCGCTTTCCATGAACTTAATATCTTCAAAAATCTGTCTCCTTTTAATTCCGTCCGCTGTCCCTGTATATACGTAGAGCGCATTGTTACATGCTTCTATCAAATCATCAATAAAATACTTGCGTCCAGGATTACTGAAACATTGGTCTAAAGAATGATAGCGTATTGTTGCATGTTTATTTGTTGCCATAGGTCAATATTTTACCGCTTTTGTGGGTAGGCAAAATTGCACTCGTTTGCAAATTTTGGTTTGCGGGTCGGCTGGTGCGATTTGCAAATGTGTGCAATGCGGGTTGGATTTCCTTTCTTTTATGTCTTTATGCAGCAAAATATCCATGTTCATTCTGTTGTTGTCTTTTTTTCGGCTTGTTGCCAACTCGTAAATATTTACTACACACCTGCGCATATCATCCCTATTTGGGTAGATATTTACTATACACTTGCGTATATTTCTCCTATCAAAATTATTAAGGCTACTGTTTTCCTCTCCGATAATTGCATTAATAGAAGGTCTTCCTGTCATGTTTTTTTATTCTCATCAAAATTAGCAATTGTTTTGCAATATGCGGTAATTTCGTGAATTTTTATTTACATCACCTCATTGGGCTGCACCGACAGATTTTCCCTTTGCCAAATTATTTTCTTCTAAGCTATATACGCAGGACAATTGATAATGCTTTGAAATAATTGCATTAATCCACTACTCCATTTCTCAAGAGAAATATCTGAAATCAACATTGTTTATTAATTGTTAGGAATTTTATCGTACACCTGCTATTATATTATCTTACTTGGTTGCTTTAGATTTTATACTTTCGCAAACTTATTTTTCGGACTATAATTGATAAATGTATGGACTATAATTTCAATGAAATAGAACAAAAGTGGCAAGCTTACTGGAAAGAGAATAAAACTTTTAAAGTAAGTGTTGACCATTCGAAACCAAAATATTATGTGCTCGATATGTTCCCTTATCCTTCGGGTGCGGGTTTGCATGTGGGGCATCCGCTTGGATATATTGCTTCCGATATTTACAGCAGGTACAAAACACTGAAAGGATTTAATGTTTTGCACCCAATGGGTTACGATGCTTTTGGTTTGCCTGCCGAGCAATATGCAATCCAAACCGGGCAGCATCCTGCCTTAACCACTGCAAACAATATAAACCGCTACCGTGCGCAATTAGATAAAATTGGCTTTTCGTACGACTGGGACAGAGAAGTGAGAACTGCCGACCCCGATTATTACCGGTGGACACAATGGGCTTTTGTAAAAATGTTTAAACATTGGTATAATTTAATTAGCGACAAAGCCGAGCCAATCGAAATTCTCGAAAAGAAATTTGCCCTGAGCGGAAATAAAGATATTCAGGCAGCCACAAGTCAGGAAGATATTTTTTCTGCTGAAGAGTGGAATGCCATGCCGGAAGAGGATCAGCAAAAAATGTTGTTGAATTACAGATTGGCTTACCTTGCCGATACTATGGTAAATTGGTGTCCCGAACTGGGTACCGTGCTTGCCAACGACGAAGTTGTAAATGGAATATCGGAGCGTGGGGGGCATCCTGTTGTTCAGAAGGAAATGAAACAATGGTCCTTGAGGATTTCAGCATACTCGCAGCGTTTGCTCGATGGCCTCGATAAAGTCGATTGGAGCGAGTCGATAAAAGAAATACAACGTAACTGGATTGGCCGTTCGGAAGGTGCCGAAATGACTTTTAAGCTTAAAAATTCGGATATCGAACTGGAAGTTTTCACAACCCGTCCCGACACAACCTGGGGCGTAACTTTTATGGTGTTGGCCCCCGAAAGCGAATTTGTTCAGCAATTAACTACTTCTGAAAATAAGGATGCTATTGATGCCTATATCCTGAAAACACAGAAACGCTCGGAGCGCGAGCGTATTGCCGATGCAAAATCGGTGTCGGGCGAGTTTACCGGAAGCTATGCCATAAATCCTTTTAATGGCAAAGAAATCCCTATTTATATAAGCGACTATGTGTTGATGGGATACGGGACAGGAGCAATTATGGCTGTGCCAGGCCACGACAGTCGTGATTTTAAATTTGCCCGACATTTTGCGATTCCCATTATTCAGGTGGTAAAACAAGAAAACGAAGAACCATCGGATACTACAACATGGAACGACTCGTACGACGCAAAAGAAGGCATTATGATAA
>JAYEHE010000142.1:0-3702 GCA_034659415.1 Candidatus Zixiibacteriota bacterium
AATAGAACAGTTAGTTTTTTTATAATTGATTTCATATAGTTTAAAATATCGGTCATATCCTCATATGTTAAAGTAAATAAATGCACACTGTTGAGTCAATGTCAATGAATGATTATTAATAATTTTTATATAAAAGTCCTTAAATTTATTGAAATAGTTAATTATTGGTCAATTAAATAAATCTAAATTCGTTTCTTTTTGTAGTTAAAAACCAAAATCATCAAACCAAGAACAAATAATGAAATTGCAATCAAATAATTATAAGTTATTGAAATATCTCCAATACTAAAATACATGGCATCTTCGTAATACCGGACATATTCAATAGCAATTCTAAAAACTGATTCTACCATTAACAATATCCCTACTGGAAAACCGGGGAATTTTCGATGTTTGAGCAAATAATGAAGAAGAACAAACAATCCTAATCCATAAAGAGAGCTATATATTTGTGACGGATGTAAATGTAAATCACCAAAGATTGAATAAGGAATTGACCCGACAGGAAAAGAAATTCCCCATGGCAGTTCTGTCGGTGTACCAAAGCAACATCCATTTAAAAAACATCCGATACGTCCAACAGCGATTCCGATTCCGAGAGCAGGGGAGAAATAGTCTAATACTTCCAGAACTGAGATATCTTTTATTTTACAATATACCCATGTTCCTAAAAGGGCTAATAGAATTCCTCCATATAAATTTAATCCTGCAATTCCGAATTGTTCGTTTGCAAATGGGTTGAACGTAGCAAACCAATTATTAGAAAATTCATCAAGATGAAACAGTACATATGATAATCGCCCGCCGATTACTCCGCCAAATATCATTATATATGCGATTGTTAAAAAAGAATCAAACGGTTTGCCGTCTCTTTTAGTCATCCATCTGACATACCAGACACCAAGAAAAAAAGCTAAAGCCAGCATTACGCCATAGCTACGAATAGGTATAGGACCTATATGAAATAATTCAGGATACATATATTCACCTTATAATTCCGTGTTTAGTTCTTTATTATTTACCAATAAATTATAATATTTCCAAACAAAAACTGTTCCCAGTATTCCAATTATACATCCGATTATCACATCGGATACATAATGAAATCTTCCCCAAAACGTCCCGATAGCCATTCCTATATTAATTGGGAGGAGAATCCAGGCAAATAATCGGTAATATTTAAAGCAAAACATATTTATAACCAGAGCTACTGCAAAGTGGGTTGAAGGCATACAACCGCCCCTAACCGCCCCGTTAAGTATAATATATTCCACTAATTGCCTGAATATTGGTCCTTCAATTTTATTTTGAAAGAGATCAACAAAATAATATCTTGGTCCCTCTATCGGATATAAAAAGAAAAGCAAATAAGAGAAGAAAAATGTAAGACAAATAGCAGTTACAGACTCTTTTAAAATATCATCATCTTTTCTAATAAATAGCCATATAAAATAAACCGGTATCATAAAATAGTAGCAGAAATAACAAAAAGAAAAAATCTCATTTGGAATTACCGATAGTAGATTTTGGTCTATATATAAAGTAAGATTAAGACCTAATAAAGATTTTTCAAAAGCAACTAATTGATAATCAAGAAATTTATCGAAAATTAAAAACATCGTTCCGCCAGTTGCATTATAAAAAAAAGTAAATAAAAATACCGGGTACAAAAATCTAATCAGCGCCATAAATCGATTTTTATTCTCATCAATTAAATTACTTATCAAAAAAGCAATAATAATCATGCTACTGTAAAATAGAATTTCATCGAAATATTGAGAGAAAGGCTTGCCTAATATTGATATTAGAAGAATCATCAACGATGAATAGCCGATAATCAACCAGTCAAAAGGATATAATTTTTTTAAAGAAATATTCATCAAGATTTAATTTTCTTTTTGTTAAATCCTTCGATAACCAGGACTATTTCACCTTTGATAGTTCTATCAGAGATAATTTTAATAATTTCTTCTAAAGAGCCTCTGATAAATTCTTCGTGAAGTTTGCTAATCTCTCTGGCGATACAACCCTGCCGATTACCTAATACTTCAAGAGCATTTTGTACGGATTTTAAAATCCGATGAGGTGATTCGTAAAAAATTAGAGTAGCCTCAATTTCTTTAACTGCTTCAAATCTCTTTTTTCGTTGGCTACTTTTGTGCGGAAGAAAACCATCAAAGTAGAACTTGTCAGTCGGCAAACCTGAACCAGTCAGAGCTGGACTGATTGCATTAGCACCGGGGAGAGGGATAATTTCAATTTCATTTTCTACTGCTATTCTAACAATCCGATAAGCCGGATCTGATATGCCCGGTGTGCCGGCATCGGTTATAATTGCAATTGATAATCCCGATTGTAATTTATTAAGAAGTTTTGTTGCTCGTTCTGCCTCATTAAAATCATGGTAACTTATTAATTTTTTAGAAATATTAAATTCTTTTAATAAACGACCACTATGACGCGTATCTTCGCAAGCTATAATATCAACCTGACCCAGAGTATCCAAAGCGCGTTTAGTAATATCTCCAAGATTTCCAATAGGAGTTGGAACCAGATAAAGTTTTCCATTTGTATTTGTCATTCAATTATTCTTTAATCTCAATTGTTTTAGGAATATTTTTTCTGCCAATCTGGCTGATTTCCGGTAAATCTCTTTTGAAGCTATAACGATTTATTAGAGAAATTAAGCGATCAATATCAGCTTTGTCAAAACCATGTGATATAAGTTCTGGTATAGAGCTAATTTTCTCATCGATTATTTTTATAAGTAGTTTATCAATCTGTTCATATTTGATGCCAATTTCATTTTCATCGGTTTGTCCTTCCCATAAATCAGCCGATGGTGCTTTATTGATGATTGATTCTGGTACGCCCAGAATTTTAGCAATTTGCCTGATTTCAGTTTTATAAAATTGCCCGATTGGATTAATAGAGCAAGCAGAGTCGCCAAACCATGTTGTATATCCCAACGCAATTTCTGTTCTGTTTCCTGTTCCTAAAACCAAATAATTCATATTTTGAGACAGATCAAATAAAATTGACATTCTCTCCCGTGCCATCTTGTTTCCGGCTCTAACTTTATTGATTTGGCTGATATCTTTATAGTAAGCATCAATCATAGGTGTTATTTCTATTATTTCAGATTTGATGCCAAATTTTTCCACAAACTCTGTCGCATCATTCACCGAAGCTTTCGAGGAACTTTTATAAGGCATCAGAACCGCATAAACTTTTTCAGCACCTACTGCGTTTACTGCAAGAGCCGCTGAAACTGCTGAGTCTATACCACCTGACATTCCAACAACATACCCATCAAGACCGGATTCTAATAGTTTGCCGGTAATAAATTTTTTGGAGATATTAACTGCTTGGTCTATGTCAATTTTCAATTTCTGAATCCTTTCATTATTGTAAAATAACAATAGGGAATTTCCATATCTCCATCAAGGGAAAATATTAAATTTGGAGGCACAGCAGGTGCTTTCACAGGAAGGGTAAATAAAGAATAAACCAAATGGTATCGAAACTCAAGGGTTTAGAACTAATATAACGACATTAATCTGCTGTAATGTTGTATTATCAATGCCTGTATCATTGTGATTATCGTTGTCATTGTTTTTATCAGTATCCTTGTCATTCCTTTTGCCCTTGTCATTCCTTTTGTCCTTGTCATTCCCGATCGGCGTCGGGAATGACAAGGAC
>JAYEHE010000143.1:0-3702 GCA_034659415.1 Candidatus Zixiibacteriota bacterium
CTACAAGTTTATTAACAACTGTATATATTGTAACTAAATTTTAAATTTTCGTTCCACAATTAGGTTACCTTCCTAATATTCGTCGGAGAGCTTCACTTCTCTTCGGCGATTTTTTTTGGAATTTATTTCTGGTTTAAAAGAAAGAAATTCACATAAAATCACATTTTTTATTTAGCTATCCGCGTTACACTTTAACACATTAAAACACAATAGCTTATCAAGGTTAATTGTCTGCCTGTTTGGCATTGTTCTTGCATTAATATTAATTGTAAAAAATCGACAAAGAGAGGTAAATAATATGTTACAAAAAGTCATAACACGGCAACATGAAGATATTGTTTCATTAGTTGCAGCTCATACTCAGGTAAGTAAAAATAATATTTTTACATTTTTAGATTTTACATCATTTTTATCAGAATTACTTAAATTATCGGCTGATTGGTCACATTTGATTTCAATAGGGGCTATGATTCCGGAAGTGGCAATAGCTGCTGATAGAGCAGATTTGGAAACAAAAGAAATATTGGGTAAAACGCCTTTTTCAAATAAAATTGATCAATTTCTCATTCAATTAGAAAATGTTAACCAACCAATATATTTATCAAACCCAAACAGAATCACAGGCGGAAATTTCTCTCTTAAAGATATCAATAAAATTATGAATCGCTTTCCTGATAGTTTAATTATCATTGACGAATATTATTTTGATTTTTTTGGAATTACAGCTAATTCATTAGCCAAAGAAAATAACAATGTTGTTGTATTGAGATCATTCACGTCATCGTTTGGTATTGGGTCGTGTGATACAGGCTATGCAATAGCTTCTAAAAAATTAATAGAACAAATAGAATATATTGTTAGCCAAAAAACAATTTCGGCAACAATCAGAAAATCCATTTTAGCCACTATTTTTAATGATGAAGCTTCGCGCCTGTATCTCAAAGAAATTAACAACGAATCGTTAAGGATTGCAACTCTGCTTAACAAATTAGGAATACAAAGTCGTATTGTTGCCGGTGATTTTCTTTTAATAAGGGTTAAAGATCCTGTTAGTTTTGGAAATTTTCTGGTAAAATATAAAATTGACATAGAAAACCTTGACGGGTATCCCCAAATGAAAAAATATATGAAATATCGCATTCAGTCCAAACTCTCTAATGATAAATTCCTTGATGTACTCAGCAGAATGCCACCCCATTTTTATGCGATGCCAAAGAAAGACCTATCTGCTTTCAGCATAAGGCGTTCCAGCGAAGACATTAAATCAGAAAGTCATCTTGCTACCAATAAGACAGCTTTTCAGGGCAATAATCGGATAGATGCCAATAAAATGAATTCAAATAAAAAAGCATTACTTTTTGAATAATTTATTAAAATCACCTTTCTTAAGATAAAATAATATCTACCGATATGTTTCATGAGGGATTTTTAGGTCTATTAAATGTAAATTTAACTTATTTTATTTAATATATTGGAAATTTATATTCATGTTTGTTGACAATCATTAAATATTATATATTAATTATTTAAATATTAAATAATCAGGAAAATGTTTAAAAAATAGAGGCAATGAATAAACTAACTAAAAAGATTTTATTATTGTTCTCCGGTGCCTCTGGCTCATTTATTATCTCTTTGATAATTCTCTATTGTGCTGTAGCTGTTACCGGTAAACTGGGTTCACATATTTATGAAATGCTCATGGCTTTATTTATTATTAGAGCCGGTTTTGCAATTTATAGCCCGCCTCGCCCTGTTTTTAAAACTTTGGTAAATCGTCAGAAAAATAAAAATGTAATAATTAATGAGACATTAATCAGCCTTCTCTTTTTATCGGCTTGTTATCTTATGCAATGGCCAGTTTCACGGTTTAGTATTGGCTTGTTTGTTTTATGTAATTTCCTATTACAATTTTCTCTATCTCAGTTGAATAATTTTGTTATAAAATTATTGGCAAAAACCCAAAATTCGGAAAATCACGTTTATTCAAAGCAGGTTATTATTGTTGGCACCGGGAAAAAAGCTAAAGAAATTGCATCATTGATTTTGGATTCTCCTGAACTTGATTCTCTTTTAATTGGATTTTTGGATTATCAAAAAAAGGGATTGTGGCGTTTCAGGGATATACCATTAATAGGACATCCCGATGAATTTGAAAAAATTGCATCTCAATGCCATATCAATTCTTTAATAATTGCAACAAATCCGGATGAATTACATAAAACACAACATTTATTTGAAGTTTCTGAAAAAATGGGCGTTCCTCTTTGTTTGATGCCTGACTTTTTCGAATCAAAAATCACGAAACCAAATCAAGCACAATTGAATGGTTTTCCGGCAATTGTTTACTCGGCTGTTCCTCAGGTAAAATTGCCTCTTCTTATCAAGACCGTAATCGATAAAATTGGAGCATTGATGGGTATATTAATTACATCTCCAATTATAATATTCAGTGCTATTGCTATTAAGTTTAACAGCAAAGGTCCAATTTTATTCAAACAGGTTAGGACCGGATTAAACGGACAAAGATTTGAATTTTATAAATTTAGAACGATGTGTAACGATGCCGAACAAAAGAAAACTCAATTAACGCAACTTAATGAAATGTCTGGTCCGGTTTTCAAAATTAAAAATGACCCAAGGGTGACTTCGGTTGGTCGTGTTTTAAGAAAATATTCAATTGATGAACTTCCCCAATTTTTTAATATTCTTAGAGGAGATATGTCATTAGTTGGTCCAAGACCTCCGTTGCCTTCGGAAGTTATTAACTATGAACCGTGGCAACATCGAAAATTATCCGTCAAACCGGGGGTAACCTGTATCTGGCAGGTAAATGGTCGTAATGCTATTGATTTTGAAGATTGGATGCGATTAGATTTGCAATACATTGATAACTGGTCACTATGGCTTGATACTAAACTGATTCTTCAAACTATTCCGGCTGTAATGAAAAGCCGAGGGGCATCATAAATTATCTCTTTATTGTTTGATTCCTGTTTAAAACTCTATTATAAATATATCAATAATTTAAAAGTGGATAAGTGTATGAAAAAAATATTTTTTCTATTTATAATTTTGATTCTGTTTCAACCTGTAAAAGCAAATTATATCCCAGTCGGGGTTGCTGAATTTGAATTTGTTTATGATCGTATGGAAAGAAATAATGCAGTTGAGCTTTCACGTTTTGACCATCAACTGGGATTCTATCTAAATTTTGATAGTGAGAATCTTCCTTTTAATTATTTATCAGAACCTACTAACGGGGAAATTGGTTTTTTGGGGTTCTTTACCGAAGATATAAACTCTACAAAAGAAAAACGAGCTGAAGCTTACGAATCTTTCCGAGGTGGTCTGTTTTTTTGCCCAACTAAAAAAATAAAAATTTTCGCTAATTTCAAACTTGATGAAAAAATTGCTAACGATAAAAACTATACTGGAAAAAAATGGCGAGGACTGGCAGGTAATGTTCAGAACTCTATTTTTATATTTAAGTTGAAAAATTTAGATTTTATAGCTGGGCGGTTTGCATCGTTCTGGGGACCCAGAAATTCTTTGCTCTTAGCATCGAATGTAGCACTCGATGGATTTGAGTCACGTTGGAGGTATGGTAAATTAACTTTTACTTATAAAATGGCACAACTTGACGACCTTCAACATAACATTAATGACTCAACAATATTTGAGAACAGATACTTTGCCGGA
>JAYEHE010000144.1:0-3700 GCA_034659415.1 Candidatus Zixiibacteriota bacterium
GAACATAGAAAAAGGACGCATGATTGAATCAAAATAATAGAATAGTTCATAGTTGATATCCTGTTGACATTCATCGGCATAAAAAGATTCAAAAGCGATATGAGCCGCAAAGCCATCGCATGAAAATAGAATCTTGTCTTCCACGAGGTAGTCCATCATAGTATCGGGCCAGTGCATATAAGGGGTCAGTTTAAAAATCAGCTTTTTCCCGCCCAGGTCAAGTTCGTGATTATCTTTGATACCTGTCAGATCGACATTATCGGTATTGATACTGTTTTTTACAAAAGGCAAAGCAGCAGCGGAACAGATAAGTTTTATATTCGGGTTTCGTTTTAGAAGTTCCGGCATCGCTCCGCTATGGTCCGGCTCGGTATGATTAACAATTAAATAATCAATTTTTTCAATTTCGCATATTTCTTTGATATTAGCAAAATACTCATCTTTGAAACCTTCTTTTACCGTATCAATCAAAGCAGTATGATTTTCCCCTTTGATAAGATAAGCGTTGTAAGTGGTGCCATGCTTGGTTTCCATGACAATATCGAACACTCTTAAGTCTGGGTCTTTGACGCCAACCCAGTAAACATTTTCAGCAAGTTTTATTGAAGCCATATAAATATCCTTTTAATTTTTTATATTATTAATCCAATATAAGTGAAATAGCAAACTCCACAAGAGAAAGTTGGATTGGTAATTATTTTACCATTTATACTATTGTTAGCGGAAATAAAAAAATCAAAAAATAAAATTCATAATCTCATCATGTAAATTAGAATCATCAGAAATAGGTTTAACCAATAAAAATTTTGATTCTGAAATTGATTTTAATTCAGTAACTTCTTCGTCATCTGCATTAACCTTATCAATAAGCAACAATGTTGAACATGGGACAGGTCTAATTTTTTCAATTTCCCGATACTCAACAGAATATCCAGAGCGGATTTCGTACCAGAACCACATTATTGTCCTAAAAAATGGGAACCAATATAAATCATATTTTTCTTTTAAGATATTTTGCATACGCAAAGTTGTTAGATATGGATTTATTGCAATAACTTTTTGAATGTGAGGATTATCAAGCGAAGCCAGAATAGCGGCATCGGCACCAAGTTCATGTCCGATAATTGTTAAGGGATAATAAATTTTTTCTCTTAGGTTCAGATAACTAATTATAGCATTTAAATCATCAGCTTCAAATTTACCTTCGCCCCGATATTTACCACTTGAAAGACCAGATGCTCTCTGGTCATAGGTTATTACGATATAACCGGAATCATAAAATAGCTGAGCTAAAGAAAGAATTGAATCTCTGGTTTGATTGTCCTTATGCAAAATGAAGATAGTGCCTTTTTCTTTTTCATGACAAGAACTGTCATGCGGGATATATAATCCCGCAAGGTTAGTTAAGCCATCGGATTCAACTCGAAATGTATCTATATTATTAAATTTATCAATAAATGAAGTCGCATCATTAATAGAGAGAGAATCAGGGTTTATTTCTTCGACATCTATTCTGGCGTTAATATCTTTGGTTTTTATCAATGGATAAACGATATAAGTTATTACAAGTAATGCAACAACCAGCAAGAAGATAGATGTATTAATTATTTCTTTAGTAGTTTGCGAAAGTTTTGCCATTATTAATTCCTTTTTATTTCAACTCAAAAAAAGATAATTTCATGTTTAAGTCAACTCAAAAAAATATGATTATCCAAATCTTGAAATCAAACTATTTAATAAATCTTAACAATGAGAATATTTAATCGTTATAAGATATGATATATTTTTAAGTAAGGGATTGCTTAAAGTGGATTATTGTTTTATTTTCTTCAGTTATTTAGGAGTTTACGTCGTTGAGAAGATATATAATATTTTTTATAGTTCTGTTTTTACATTTTTTGAGCTTTTCCGAAATTCAAAGTAGGAACACCTTTTTTTCTAAAGCCAGTAAAACTACGGACATTCCCGGTAATCCGGCTTACTGTCTGGCAGTTCACGATATAGGCAAAATAAAACTAACAGTCCAAAATAACGGGGTATTAGGCTTATATTCTACTTATGGGCAGAGTTATCTGGATTGTTTTACTGGTGAACAGATTGATTATGGTTTAGAGTTTCCCAAAGGTACTAAACTGGAGAATTTATATTATTCAACTTTATGGGTTGGTGCGATACTTGATGATGATACTGTAGTTACTACCGGACTTGATGGCTGGAATAACGATGGCAGGGAATTTCACCCTGAAGAAGCACCTGATGGGGAAATGATATTTAGGTCAATTATTAACCCAGAAGCTCCGGAATTTGAAGGGGCTGTTTCCGAACAAGATTTTATTGCTGAATATACTGATACTTTAAGGGGGGTATCGCATGATTTCTTTTATTCCAGACATCATCGTCCTTTGTATCTCAAAGTAAAACAAAAATCTTATGCTTGGTCATATCCATATGCCGAGGACATAGTTTTAATAGATTATGAAATCAAAAATATTGGTGCAAGTAATTTGCATGATGTTTATATTGGATTGTTTGTAGATGCCAATATTGGTTTTAATAATGGTTATTGGAATGATGATATTGCTGGGTATCTTGAAACAATACCGGTTGAGCTGGATTGCGGTACTTTTGAGGACACAATAAATGTTGGCTGGACAGCAGATAACAATGGAGATCCAATAAACGGGAAATTTATTGTAGAATTAGGCGTTGATGAACCGTCGTTTTTAATCCTCCGAAAATCCGCTCCTCATTTTATTGGTACTAGAGTATTAAGAACACCCGAAGAAAACTTAAAAAAATCTTTTAATTGGTGGGCATCAAATTATAATAAAAGTTATGATTTTGGACCAATGTCTTTAGCAAATTTCCGTGATTTTGGAACTGGTGGGATGGGAACGCCGGAAGGTGATAAAAATAAATATTATATAATGAGCAATGGCGAAATTGACTATAATCAGAATTTGATTGGGACAATTAAAGATTATCATAATAGTTGGTATGTACCTGGTAGATATACCTCTATGAAAATAGGCAGGGGTGCCAATACTAATTATGTTATGTCTTATGGCTCGTTTGATATTCCCTCTACTGTAACAGTTAATTTTACCGTTGCTTTTATTGGTGGCGAGGATTTGCACAAACTTCCGTATAATGGAAGTAATATTTATACAAAACCGGAACTTTATTATGGTAATCTGGATTTCTCCGATATGGGCGAAAATGCTCGTTGGGCAGGATGGCTTTATGATAATCCGGGGGTTGATACTGATGGTGATGGATATTATGGGAAGTTCAGAGTATGTGTCACTGAATCGACCGAAGTATCTGGTGAATGGGTTGTTTCGAATGCTGATACTTTTTTCTATGAAGGAGACGGGGTGCCTGATTTTCGTGGAGCCGCTCCGCCACCTGCTCCATCAGTAAAAATCATACCTGTTGTTGGTGGGTTGAAGGTCAGATTTAACGGGCACTTCTCTGAAAGATCAAGAGATTTTTTAACAGGTGAAATTGATTTTGAAGGATATAATATTTATATGGCTCGGGATGAAAGAAAATCCAGTTATGCATTGATAACTACTCATGACCGTGAAAATTATGATAAATTTGTTTGGAGCAGATATTATCACGGGGGAAAATATGTTTTATATGACGCTCCATTTACAATAGAAGAATTACGATGTCTGTATGGTGATTCATGTAA
>JAYEHE010000145.1:0-3691 GCA_034659415.1 Candidatus Zixiibacteriota bacterium
AAAATCTATGTAAACAGATTTTTGTGACCCACCGCTCTTTAATTACAACAACTTAAGTGTCGGGTCACAATCCACCTTCGGTGAATCAGGACCCAACACAACTGAGATATGGTTTTTCAACAAGCCCTTTCACAGGAATGACAAACATGGTAGTGTACTGCGTCAAGAGATAGTTTACAATGGTAGCCCAACCATTGGATTATTTCCTACCAGTCGGTTTTAACATTGACGAACATCGTTTTATTATTACGCCATATAAAAAAGATAATCTCTCTTGGTTGCTCAGTTTCAATCAATCCCATAATCCGTTCGACATCTTCAATTGTACTTACATCTTCGTTATCTATCCGTTGAATAATATCACCAATATTCAAGCCGCCAACATCTGTCAAACCGCCTTGTTTGATTTCAGACAGACGGACACCTTTGAAAGTTTCTTCGTCCTGATTTAACAACATGTAATCAGAAAAAACGAGTGAGCGAACTGTAAACTCAAAATTTTCATTTTCATATTCGGGCGCATCCATTGCCGCTATAGGTGCTTTGCCCAGTTCCACCAAAAGGCTCAACGAATCCACACTGTCATCTATAGGTCTTAAGATAGAAAGCTCCAAAGATGTTCCGGGACCCTGCTCAGCAATAGAACGCTGGAAAATTGGAATTTTTTCTTCGCGGTCAACTTCAACCATCAATCCGTTTATGGCAATAATAATATCTCCCACCTGCAGATTTCCTTTTGATGCCGGAGAGTTGGGAACAACTTCATTAACGATTATTCCACCAGAAGATTCAATATTCCAGAACTCCGCCATGTCATCGGTTAGTGCCTGAAGCGTAATCCCCAGCCAGCCACGATCACTATTCCCTTGTTGAGGAGGATTTTTAATTATTTTTCCAAGACGTTCTGCGACTATTACGCCTAAAAGAGGCATCCCGAATTCACGCATATTATCAGAAAAACCATTATTATCCGCTCCACGTGAACGATCCATAACCCGTCCCAATATTCCGACAGGTTCCAAATTTTCATTAAATAAAACTGAGTTTAATTGGAGATTATTAAAACCGATAGTAAGCGGAATTTTTTCAGGGGACATAAGATTGGCTGAAATCATCCCGATATCAGCCGCTAAGGGCGGATCAACAAAATCAGGAAGAAGCATATAAAGCGAGATCCAACTGCCAATTTCAAAATTAACATCCTTTTTAAATATTACCGGATTGAAAGTAGCACTGGAAATTATCTGAAGGAACCCGATATTTGAATATTTGTCAACACCGATAAACTCTGCATCGTAAATATCACCATTCAAAGTTCTAATTTCAATTTCACCCGGCTCTGTTTTAAACGAAAAACCATGCATCCCCATTCCGGATTCATTGGAGAACAGAGCACCATTAAAAATAACCAAACCTTGTTCAGTTACAATCGTTCCCAGAAATTTTTCTTTCTGTGTTGAGTTATTCATTCCGAAAGAGATGTCAATCGTGATATCTATGATAACAGTAAATTCATTTGCTTTTTGTTTTAATTTTTCAAAGTCAAAATCCTGTGCTCGAACAGATTGATTGATGCCACTGCTTACAAAAAGAAATAAAACTATAACAAAAATTGAAAAGAATTTATTCATGCGGATCTACCTCTCCGTTTTTATTAGATGTAATGACAACAAATCTTGTAGAACCTGACCTTTTTATTGTAAGCAAGATTTTGTCCTGATTTTCTTGAGTTAAATTATTATATATTTCAGTGAAATCCATAAGATTTAAAATTTGATTGTTATTAATTTTAGAAATTATATCTCCTCTTAAAAGAGATCGTTTGTTTCTGTTACCGGTCCGCTTGACGCCTTCAACATATACTCCGAGTGAATCGTCAAGAGAATTATCTAACTGCATCTGCCTTGTAATTGCTTTAACAGTAAAGCCCCAACCTTTGCACTCAAAAATCTCTCCCTGCAGTTCACCCAATTCTCTGGTAGTTACCTGAAAATTAAATTCTTGTTCTTTTCTAAGCACTTTCAAAGCTAACTCAGCCCCGGGAGGTTGTGTAGCAATTAAGTTATAAAATATTGGAAGTTCCTCGACAAAACGAGCTGAAACCGGATTGCCATTTACTTCAAGGATAACATCCCCAGCTTTTAAGAAGCTGTTCTCAGCCGGTGATGACGGATCAATTGAAGAAATCAGAACTCCTGAATTACGGTTGGTCCCAAAATAATTTTCCAATTCCTGCAGAGCTTGACAATGAAGACCAATCCAACTGCGAGTAACTTTACCATGAGAGAGAATAGCATCGGAAACATGTTTTACTACATTGATAGGAATAGCAAAACCAATATTATTGGCATAAAGAGTAGCCCTTGAGTTGACTCCAATAACCTGACCGTCAAGATTAACTAACGGACCTCCGGAATTCCCCGGATTTATAGCGGCATCGGTTTGTATCCATAAATTATACCTTCCCGTTTGTTCTCCGCTTGGCAAACGTACTTCGGTATTAAAATATCTGTCTTTTGTAGAAATAACCCCAGCAGACACCGAACGAGACAACGATAACGGTGACCCCATAGCCAAAACATACTGACCAGCCATAACCGAGTCGGAATTTCCAAATTTTGCAACGGGAATATCTCCGCTGTATTCGCTTAAGTCTAATTTTATAACAGCCAAATCAGTCATCGGGTCGCCACCAATATATTTTGCTGTAACCTGCTCTTTATTATGCAAAGTACAAATTATTCGTTCTGCTTTTCCTGCCACGTGATAATTGGTAATAACAAATCCATCTTTATGAAAAATAAAACCAGAACCGACAACAGCCTGTTTTTCCAGCTCACCGGTACGATAGTTTTTTATAACCGGTTGGATATGCACCAAAGCCGGCATAACTTTATTACGGGCTTCATAAACTTCATCCTGCATTGATTGAGCATAAATATTGGAAATGGAAAACAGAAAAATTAGAAATAATTTCAAATAGCAATTAGTTTTCATACAGTTTTTATTCCTTTTACTTTTTGGTTTATAACATACCAAAGTTTGAAAAGTTCTATCAAGTTTTTAAATACGTTGAATTATAAAGAAATTAAATTTAGCATGAAACATATAATTACAGATAATCAAAAAAAAGCCCGCCAGAGGCGGGCTGTGATTTGTTTATATTCAAGTAGATTAATTCTTCCAATAAAGATCAACAGAACCAAGACCGACCTCGATAGAAATAATCAATCTATCATCAGAATCATCAAAATCAGAAGATTCATAAAGATCATCATCAATTTCATCAAGATCTTCGTTGTGGAAATCAATCGAGGACAACCAGTTGTTTCCTTCGGTTTCAATTCTTACCGGAAGTCCTTTAGGAACAACTATCTCAGCAGAACCAAGTCCGATTTCTATATCGACTCTTGATTCACCTTGATATTCCCCGCGTAAATCAATCTCGAATGATCCAACACCACCTGAGAAATTCAGTTCGTCAAAATTAGCATTACCCATACTTTTCATTTCAATTGAAGATGCGCCGGCATCAATATTAATTTCACTGAGCCTGATAGGGTTCGGTTTTGAAAATTCAAAAGTACCTTTAGCAGCACCAACATCAATTTCCAGATATTCCAAAGCAATTCCTCCAAAATCAAACTCAGCATCACAGGCACCAATATCAAAATTTATTTCCGTATTATAT
>JAYEHE010000146.1:0-3675 GCA_034659415.1 Candidatus Zixiibacteriota bacterium
ATGAGGTTTCGCTTAAAGGGGGTGGAAATGATAAGTTGGCTCAAATGGGCGGAAAAGAAAATATAGATTTATCTATTCTGAAAGAAATAATAGTAAAGTATTTATCAAATGAAATATAAAGCTGTTTCATATTTTCTTTTATTTTTTATGCTGTGTCTTTCTTTGGATGCAAAAGAAAATGACAGTCTTATTTTCAAACATGCTGATGTGCTCGAAGGGGAATTAATCAATGGCCATTTAGTTACTGTTTTAACCGGTAACGTGGTTCTTCTAACTGACAGCGGAAAAGTAACATGCGATAAAGCAATATGGAAACGCGGGCAAGACGCTAAACTATACGGTCATGTTCGTATTGATGATGTCAAGTATATGTTGACTGCTGATTCGGCATTTTATGATATTTTAGGCGATGAAGCATTAGCATTTGGCGAGCAAGTTGAATTATGGTCATATAAAGATTCGCTCTATGCTGTTGGTACTCACGCTTACTATAATAAAGGCAAAGAATTTTTCTATATGAAAAACAGACCTGTTTTTTATGTGAATTATCCTGATAGTTCTCGCATGATTGAAGTGATTGCCGATGAGCTTCAATACAATGCCATGAATAAAAAAACGGAAGCTGTCGGAGATGTGATTATAACATCTAAACAGATGTCCAGTAAATCCGGTTGTGCTATGATGAATCTTGAGACAAATAATTTGGACCTGTTTGATAACCCGACAGCTAAAAAAGATGAATCTGAAATTTTCGGTAAACTAATTGCAATCACTTTTGACAATAAAGTAATTTCTAAAATTGATGTTGTTGATTCAGCTCATGCTGAAATAAATCAGTTAGTGGATAGTAATAATAATTTGGTTGATAAATCTATCTTATCCGGTGATAGAATTATTTTTAATTTCCACTCCGGAATTTTGAACGAAATCAAATGTTACGGTGAGGCGTACTCGTGGTATTATCCAGCTCAAAGAGGTTCAGAATTGAATGAAAATTCTATATCGGGAGATACCATAAAATTTGCCATCATTGATGAAAGAATCACAACTATTCAAGTGGAAGGTGGAGCTGTAGGATCATATCAATCCAGTAAAACCAGAATTGAACAGGTGAGAGTTGATAGCTTGTCTGAAGATTCCCTTATGGCACCGAAGGTTGTGTCTCAGATAGATACTGTTGATTATAGCTCCAGTCATATCGAGTACAATTTGATAGATTCAATGATTATTATGAAAAAGAATTCATGGGTCAAATCAGGGACAGTTTCGTTAAGTGCTCATGATATTCAATTCGATACAGAAGCCAGAATTGTAAAAGCATTTTCTGCTGATGTAACTAATATTGAGGATACAACAAGCGAGGGTTATTCGTTGGGCTTACAGCCGAACACGATACCTGTTGTTCTTCGGGATAAAGATGAAGAAGTCTATGGTGATTTTCTGGAATATTCTATTGATTCTGAGAAAGGGCGGATTGTTCAATCAAAATCGAATTATGATGATGGCTATTATTATGGCGATAAACTTTTTAGGGAACAGAAAGATATTTTTTATGTTCTTGATGGACATTATACTACTTGCGATGCCGATGAACCGCATTTTCAATTTCGATCTAAGAATATGAAATTAATTGAAAATGATAAATTGATTGCTCGTCCAGTTGTTTTTTATATTGAACGAATACCTATATTTATACTGCCTTATTATGTTTTTCCACTTAAAAGAGGCAGGCATTCCGGATTGCTTCCTTTTGGTTTTGGCAAGTTTCAAAGAGGTGACCGTTACGTTAATAATGTTGGTTATTATTGGGCGGCATCGGATTATATGGATATGCAGGCGGCTTTTGATTACCACGAACAAAATCGGACTTTGACTTTTAAGAGTCGTATGAATTTCAAAAAATTATATGTCCTTGACGGTTACGTGTCAGGGGAGTATGCTCGAGAGACAAGTTATGATGAGTCGGTTGCTAATGAGCGTGAGCGTACTCGCTGGGTTACTCGGGCAATTTACAATCATACTATTACGCCTACTTTTAATATTAAAGCGTATGGCGATTTTCAGTCTGATAATACTTATTATCAGGATTATTCAAATAATTTAGATGATCGTCTTAACCGCGAAACTAAATCAAAGCTAAACTTTTCAAAACGATTTGGAAAGAGTACCGCAATATCAGGAGAGCTGTCACATACTGTAAATCTCGATGAAGAATCAAGAGTTGACCAGCTACCATCGATGGGTGTCTCATTGCCGACCATATGGCTCTTTGGCAGTGGTAAAAAGAACGATGAAGGAAAACTGGAACAAAAATGGTACAATAAAATTACTTTTCGTTATTCCCCAAGAATATTGAATTACTCTAATAGAAGTACAATTGATTCTGTTTTTATAACTGCAGAACTTGATTCTTTAGGTGTCCCTATAAATGATACAACATCCCACCGAAGCCGGAAAGAATATGCCAAAATTTCACACAATCCCTCGCTGAATTTGCCTAATATAAAACTGTTTAAATATTTTCAAATTAACCCAAGTGTCAGTTACAGCGAGACCTGGTTTAAAATATATGAAACCGATCAATCGTTAGAGGCTGGAGTAAATGCAAGCGAAACATACCGTACTTACCAATATAATGCTGGTGCTTCTTTAAAAACGAATTTGTATGGAACAATTTCTCCGAATATATTTGGAGTTTCAGGTCTGCGTCATGTGATTACTCCTTCGATGTCATATGGTTATGCTCCAGATATTGATCGTCATCCATTGATTAGAAGTTATGCCGGAGGAGGTGCGGGAAGCCGTAAAAGACAAACAATTGGGTTTTCTATAAATCAATTATTTCAGGGAAAAGTAAAAAGCGGTGAGACCGAGAAAAACTATGATTTTTTATCTTTGCGGTCTTCGTTCAGTTACAACTTTGAAAGTGATATAAAACCATGGTCAAATATGAGTACATCATTTCAATCGTCGGTATTCAGATTTGTTAAATTTGACGGACGAATGAATCATAGCCTATATAAACCGAATTCAGATAAATTATCATTTTTCTCACCTTACCTACAAAGTTTTGATTTTAATGCACGTTTAACTTTTTCGGGAAAAAAATCAATTTTTGATGAAATATCTCAGAAATCATCTAAAACTTCTGTGGCAAGTGGAGATAGGCTGGCAGGAAAGATAGACAGAGCCAGAAATCCAAATTCATTTGCTCCCAGCGGGTGGTCAATGTCAGCAATATACTCCTATAACGAATCAGGGTCTGGTTCAAATTTTGTGAAACGTAATTTTCTTAGGATGAATTTAAGATTTAATCTGACACCTACAACATCCGTTGCCTATTCGCAATCTTATGATATTGTAAAAGGGGTTACAGTTAATAATTCTGTCAATATTATAAAAAAGTTACACTGTTGGACTGGCAGTATCTATTGGGTTCCCATAGGATCTAATCGAGGGTTTGGTTTCAAACTATTTGTTACGGCACTACCTGAAATTAAATTAGACAGCTCTCACGATAGTTTTCTTGAATCACTTTCAGAATAACTGGATATTGTCATTTTCTGAAAAATGTTGATATCAAAAGGTTTTTTGATTGTTTTAGTTGACTTAAATTTTAAATAAAATCATCATAAATAATGAATTAAAACCTGTAAATCTTTACCCATGGAGGGA
>JAYEHE010000147.1:0-3661 GCA_034659415.1 Candidatus Zixiibacteriota bacterium
ATTAAGTAGAAGAAATACCTCCTGATTGATGAAACGTTGGGTGAGGAGATTCCTTGTTCAACGTTTCTTAAAATTAAAAAATGCAAGATATGAAAAAGTTAGAGTTTAAATCAAAATCATCTATTGGTGAATATGTCGGGAAAAAGTTTATTGCACTCAATGCCTTTGTTGCTTTGATAGCAATTTTGCTGATATTTGTATTCATTTTCAAAGAAGCTCTTCCCATATTTTACGATGAATTCATTCAGGAAGAAGTTTCGATTAAAAAAATGATTTTAAAGCAATCATTTGCTGAGGGTCGTGATGCCAAATTCACCTGGCAGCCAAACTCTGACAATCCCCGTTATTCCTTGCTGCCATTATTTGTTGGAACCTTGAAAGCAGCTTTGATAGCCATGTTCTTTGCTATTCCACTTGGTGTGGGAGGTGCGATTTATTCTTCACAGTTTGCCTCAAAACGAATGAGAGAAATAATAAAACCAATCATTGAACTCCTTTCGGGGATTCCATCGGTTGTTCTCGGATTTTTTGCGTTGATAGTATTAGCAACATTTTTACAAAACACTTTTGGTTTCACTTATCGGTTAAACTCGATCAATGCAGGTATCGCATTAGGCTTGGCTGTCATACCTATTATTTTTACTATTTCAGAAGATGCTCTAATGTCGGTTCCGAACTCTCTAAAAGATGCTGCTCTTGCTTTGGGAGCCAACCATTGGCAGGTATCATTTACAATGACGTTACCAGCTGCTTTTCCTGGGATAGCCGCTGGAATCGTTTTAGGTTTTGGTCGGGCAATCGGGGAAACAATGATTGTGTTAATGGCTTCCGGTAACGCTGCTATTGTTTCTGCAAATTTTGGTGATTCAATTAGAACTTTCTCAGCCACAATTGCCGCCGAGTTAGCTGAAGTAGTTTTTGGTTCGGCTCATTATTCTGTCTTGTTTTTCCTTGGAACTCTTTTGTTTATTTTTACCTTTATGATAAATTTGGGTGGTGATATCATACTCAACCAACTAAAGGATAAAATACAGGGAAAACAATTATGAGATTAATCAGTAAGGAATCGTTTGGAACAACTGAAATTTCAGATCATTTCAAGCCCAAATCTACCGGAATAATCCCAAGAGGAATAACTCTAATTGCCGTCCTTCTTATTACATCAATTTTGGCAGTCATTCTCGGGAATATTATCTTAGGTGGGATTGGTATTATCAGTTGGGACTTCCTAAGTTCACCTCCTGAAAACGGTATGGAATCAGGCGGTATCTTTCCCGCAATTTTCGGAACAGTTGCTTTAGTTCTATTGATGACAATCGCAGTTGTGCCGGTTGGAGTGATGACCGCCCTCTACCTTCATGAATATACTACTCCGGGATCAAGAATTACACGGATCATAAGAATAGCTATTAACAATCTGGCAGGGATCCCTTCGATAGTTTTTGGACTATTCGGACTGGGCTTTTTTATTGGCTTTATTGGTAGCGGGATAGATTCAATCTTCTATGAAGGCGGCCGACCAGTCTGGGGACAACCTGCAATTATCTGGGCATCACTTACTATGGCTTTATTGACATTACCGGTAGTAATTATATCTACAGAAGAAGCACTGAGAACCATCCCGCAAGAAATTAAAGATGCTTCGTATGCTCTGGGTGCAACCAAACTTCAGACAATACGAAGAATTATTCTACCTCAGGCGATGCCAGGGATTCTTACCGGAGCAATCCTGGCAATTAATAGAGGAGCTGGAGAAGTTGCCCCAATAATGTTTACTGGAGCCGCCTATTATTTACCATACTTACCTCATAAATTGAACGATCAATTTATGGAAATGGGATATCACATATATGTCATGGCAACCCAATCACCGGACATTGAAGCAACCAAACCGATTTTATACGGAACAGTTTTAGTGTTACTGCTTTTGACCTTTATGTTGAATTTTACGGCTATTATTTTGCGTTCCAAACTTCGGTCAAATCGTCTATCAACATAAATAATTAGAGAAACTATGCATACTGAAGAATTAAAACCAAAAGAAAATAACAACAAGACGCAACACAGAAATATTAAGATGTCGATTCGTAATCTTGATTTTTTCTATGGTATTCAGCAGGCTTTGTTTAAAATAAATATTGATATTATTGAGAACGAAGTTACTGCTCTAATCGGTCCGTCGGGATGCGGTAAATCAACATTTTTGCGAACCCTCAATAGAATGAATGATACTATTGCCGGGACAAAACTAAACGGAGATGTTTTTTTAGAAGGAACCAATATCTATAAAGACTACAAAGATGTTTCGATGCTTCGTACCAAAGTTGGTATGATTTTTCAAAAATCTAACCCATTCCCTAAATCTATTTTTGAAAATGTAGCCTATGGCTTAAAAGTAAATGGTATCAGAGATAAAGTCTTGATTGACGAAGTTGTAGAAGATACTTTGAAAAAAGCATTCCTATGGGATGAAGTAAAAGACAAACTTAGCAAGTCAGCTTTTTTACTTTCGGGTGGACAACAACAAAGGCTGTGCATTGCCAGGGCATTGGCTATTCAGCCCGAAGTAATTCTCATGGATGAACCGGCTTCTGCCTTAGATCCATTATCGACTTCAAAAATAGAAGATCTGATTGGCGAACTAAAAAAACAATACACGATTATTATTGTCACTCACAATATGCAACAAGCCGCCCGTGTATCTGGAACAACCGCCTTTTTTTACGAAGGTATTTTAATTGAATCCGGCAATACAAAAGAAATATTTACAAAACCGAAAAAGAAAAAAACCGAAGATTATATAACCGGAAGATTTGGATGATGGTGATATTATGACAAAACGATTTATAAATGAAATTGATAAGCTAAAGAAAAAAATTCTCCAACTTACAGCAATGGTAGAAGGAAATTTACAGAAAGCTGTAAAAGCAGTAGAAGAGTATGACACGCAACTTGCTGAGTCGGTCATAGAATATGATTCCCAGATAGATAGCTTTGAGGTTGAAGTTGAAGAAGAATGTCTCAAAATATTAGCTCTCCATCAACCGGTAGCAACAGATTTGAGATATGTTATTGCATCACTTAAAATAAACAATGACCTTGAGAGAATCGGTGATTTGGCTGTAAATATCGCCAAGCGTACAATCAAAATTCAAAAGCACAAGAGAGCTCTGATACCTTTTGATTTGTCTGGAATGCTTGAGCTAACTGTCAAGATGGTAAAAAGATGTACCGATTCTTTTATCGCCAATGACAGCCAGTTGGCAAGACAGGTTTGTTTTGATGATGATGAAATCGATGACCTTCATAAAAGTTCAATAAATGTATTAAAAGAAAAAATAAAACAAGATCCAAACATGATAGATTATTATATCAGCTTGCTAAACGTTTCCCGCAATTTAGAAAGGATTGCTGATCATGCGACTAATATTGCGGAAGATGTTATTTACAACGTTGAAGGTGAGATCGTTAGACACAAAGGCAAAGAGATGTAACGTTGTTTTAACTATACTGAACATACAGATCTTTCTAACAGTTTTCTAACAGAATTAGCCAAATCAACAGATAATAAGAAGAAAACCGCCCAAGCGGACAGAGGGCAGACACTGTGATCGCTGTAAGTATTTGATATTACTACAGGTTAGTGTCTGGTATTCTGTTG
>JAYEHE010000148.1:0-3658 GCA_034659415.1 Candidatus Zixiibacteriota bacterium
CCGCCCACAAAATAATAATTTGTAAAAGTCTTATTGATTAAAAATCATTATAGAACTTCAATTTTGTTTTTACCACGCTTAATGTTTTTGGCGGCATTGCGAGTGTCAAAAACAGATTTTGAATTATCAACAATCCATTGGTAATCATACTGAGTATGGTCTGTTAAGATAATAGTTAAGTCAGCTTTATTCAGTAATGTTTTTGTTAATTTGGTTGATTTTAGAGTCTTATCGTTCCAATTAATAGATGGTACAAATGGGTCGTTATAGGTAATTTTTGCACCTTTTGTTTCCAAAAGACGCATAACATCTAAAGCTGGAGATTCCCTTACATCTTTGATATCTTTTTTGTAGGCAATTCCTAAAATTACAATTTTGGATTTATTGATTGATTTGGCGAAACGGTCGCTTAAAAGATTAGTGATTCTACTGATAACATATTCCGGCATCTGGCTATTTATATCACCGGCAAGTTCTATAAAACGTGCAGAATAATTTAATGATTTTAATTTCCATGAAAGATAATGAGGGTCAATAGGAATACAATGCCCGCCTAAACCCGGTCCCGGATAGAAAGGCATAAACCCGAATGGTTTTGTTGCGGCGGCATCAATAATTTCCCATACATCAAGCCCCAATCGGTCACACATCAGAGCAACTTCATTAACCAAACCAATGTTTACCGACCTAAACGTATTTTCAAGTAGTTTAACCATCTCTGCGGCACCGGTTGAAGATACGGCTTTGATATTAGGGATAGATTGCTCGTAGAATATTTTAGCGACTTTAGTACACGAAGGAGTAATTCCGCCCACAACGCGTGGAGTATTTTTGGTTGTATATACGGCATTGCCAGGATCAACCCGTTCCGGTGAAAAAGCGAGATAGAAATCTTTGCCTGCCTTGGATCCGTTTTCCTCAAGAATCGGTTTGATAAGCTCATCGGTTGTACCCGGATATGTAGTTGATTCTAAAACAACTAATACATTTTTTTTCATATTTGTTTTTATCATATCAACAGCACTTAGAATATAACTTACATCCGGATCTTTTGTTTTAGATAAGGGGGTTGGCACACATATAGAAATAGTATCCATTTGTGTAGCTTTTTTAGGATCCATAGTAGCAACTAAATTTCCTGATTTGACTACTTGGGCAACTTCTTCGTTGGAGACATCATCAATGTCGGATTTACCGGCATTTATAAGTTTTACTTTTTCTTTTGAGATGTCATAACCGATAACTTTAAATCCTGACTTTGCCAATTCAATAGAAAGAGGCAAGCCAACATATCCTAAACCAATAATTCCGACAACAGCTTTTTTCTGTTTAATTTTATCTATCAATTTTTGACTGTTATTAACTTTTGTCTTTGACATATTTTCTCCTGGCAGATTGATTAAATATTGTCTGCTATTTTAGTTCTCCAATAATTAAGACTATCTTTTAGAGTTGTTTTTAGATTATATCGACTGGTATAGCTTAACTCTTTAACAGCCTTAGCCTTGCTTCCTTTCAAATATGGAATATCGCTTTTTCTGAACCTGCTTTTATCTTTCTTAATACTGATTTTTGTATTTGAATAGCTCAGAAGAATATCAAGCAGATTTTTTAAAGATTGGGATTTCCCTGAACATAAATTATAAATTTCTCCGTTTTTTCCTTTTAAGGCAAGTTTTCTGTAACCTTTTACAATATCTCTAACATCTGAAATATCCCTGAAATTAGATAAGTCCCCAACTTTAATAATCGGATTAGAAAAGCCAGCTTCAATTTCTGCAATTTGTTTTGAAAATGAAGGAATTGCAAAATTTATATTTTGGCGGGGACCTGTATGGTTAAAAGAACGTGCAACTACAGCAGGAAATTTAAACATTTTATAATTTGCAAAACAGGCATATTCAGCTATCAATTTTGAAACAGCATATGGAGAGTTAGGAGAAACAGGATGAGTCTCTTTAAGTGATTTAAATTTATTAGCAGTTAAACCGTAAACTTCGGAAGAACTTATAAAAATAAATTTTTTCAGTTTTTCTAATTCAAGTGCTCCGTTAATGATATTCGATGTTCCAGTTACGTTGATTTTATAACACTCTTTTTCAAATTTTAGTGATTGGCCAACCGATGAAAAAGCGGCAAGGTGAAAAATATAATCAGGTTTTATTTTTTTTATAACTATTTTACATCGTGATGAATTTAGAATGTCAAGTTTACTTAGGTTTAAACTTTTCAGATGGGCAATATTCTCAAATGACTCATCAGGTAAGTAACTTCCGTAAACTTCAAAATTATTATTTAATAATTCTTCGGCAAGATAAGATCCAACAAAGCCGGTGATGCCTGTAATAAGAGCAGATTTTTTACTCATGATAATTTTTAAGAACTAACCCGTTTCATATCGGCATCAACCATCATGCTAACCAGTTCATTGAATGATACTTTTGGTTCCCAGCCAAGTTCTTTTTTTGCAAGTGATGCATCTCCTAACAGAATATCAACTTCGGCAGGTCTGACAAAGCGTGGATCTGTAATAACAAAATCTTTAAAATCCAAATCAGCATATTCAAAAGCGGTTCTGACAAAATCTTCTACCGAATGGGTTTGTCCGGTTGCAATTACGATATTTGACGGTTTTTCCTGTTGTAACATCAACCACATAGCTTCCACATAATCACCGGCAAACCCCCAATCACGTTTGGAGTCAAGATTGCCAAGAGCAAGTTTATCAGTCAAGCCATGTTTTATTCTGGCGACACCATCGGTAATTTTTCTTGTTACAAATTCAAGACCCCTGCGAGGTGATTCATGATTAAACAGGATGCCAGAATTAGCATGAATATTGTAACTCTCACGATAATTAATAGTAATCCAATGACCATATACTTTAGCAACTCCATATGGAGAACGAGGATAAAATTTTGTGGTTTCTTTCTGGGGAGTTTCATGCACTTTACCGAACATTTCCGATGAAGAAGCTTGGTAAAATTTAATATTTTTATCAATTAGTCTGATAGCTTCCAATATTTTAGTCACCCCTAAAGCATCAAATTCACCTGTTAAAACCGGCTGTGACCAACTGGTAGGAACAAATGATTGAGCGGCTAAATTATATATTTCGTCCGGCCTGTTTTCTTCAACAATATTGATAATAGATAGTTGATCTAAAAGGTCAGCCTGAACTAAAGTAATTTTATCTTTAATATGTTCGATCCTATTAAATGATTCGGTCGATGATCTTCTAACCATGCCAAATACTTCATACCCTTTAGAAAGCAGTAATTCAGCCAGATAAGAGCCATCCTGACCTGTAATACCGGTAATCAAAGCTCGCATTTAAAACCTCTCTTTAATTAATTCACTTTTTCTGTTATACAGTCAAATTCCATTAGAACTTAAAATATATATTTATTACCTGAATTGGTCAATAAAAGAGAAAAAAAATTGAAAATATATTAAAATATTCTATAATATTTCAAAATATTTCAATTTGATAAATTTGTTAAGCATACTTATATTAAATAAAACAGGAGAAAATATGAATAGAACACTATCTATATCGTTTTTAATATTATTTATAATTGCTATTCAGGCAAATTCTATTGTGAAGCAGAACAAAGGAGATAATTTGTCAGAAAATCTAACCGCTGACAGTTTGCTA
>JAYEHE010000149.1:0-3635 GCA_034659415.1 Candidatus Zixiibacteriota bacterium
TAACAACGAAGAAGCAGAGATTATTGAGAGAAGGAAAAAATTAAGAGGCTAATAACTTCCAAACATCATCGGCAATAAATTTTGAGAAGGAAGAAATGTGCTCATTGTAAGGACTGCCTTGGGTGATTGGAGGAGGATCAACAAAATAAACACCTTCAAGTCGGGTTAAAAATTTTGTGTATACCATAAACAAGCCGGAGACAAAAGTGTAACTGATTTTATCAGTATTCTTCCTTTGAACATCGTTCAAGAATATTCCAACCACTTTTACAGGATGCTCAGCGAATTTCTGCATAAGAAGTTTATCAAGAAAGATTTTCCCCATCCTGTCCTTTGATGTTGTTTTCAAAGAAATTACAATTTCATCCTCGTTTATTGTTTTTATATTCGATTTTACTCTTTCATGAGGAGACAGAATTATATCTGTTTCGCAGGAATATAATTTTTTACCTTCGTCTGATGGATAAGGAATTTTGAACACAACTTTATCATTTGTAATTCCTGCTTGAGAAACAATATTACGAATTAATTCTTCAAACCTATTTCCAACGTGTTTCCTGGCGCTGTTGGGATTGCAAAGAAAATCCATGCCAAGCCCCATGGATTGTTGAATGGTGTATACTACAGAATCTATTGTGGAATAATCTTCTCTTTTTATCTTTTTCCCATTTTTGATTTGTTTGAGAGCCTCTAAAAATAATTTGTAACTTTTCTTAAATTCTTCGATTTTATTTATGAACAAATTGTTATTAACCGGCCTGGCGAATTTTGTTGTACCGGCAACTACGGAAGATAATATCATGTAATCTCTTGTTTCAACTCTTTCTGAAACAATGTTTGGCAGATAGTCCAAAACTCTCTTGGTAACTTCTGCAAATTCATCTAAGTTTTGCTTGGGTGTCTGGAGATCTTCCTGTAAAGATTTCATTCTGAATTGTCTTTTTTAATCATTAAATTTGCAATCTTAAGTGTCCTAATCAATTTTCAAGAAAATAGCAACAAGCCTTTTTTGCCTATGGTTTTAGACACCGAACGTTAAAGATTGTAAACGGAGTGAAGTCTGTCTTCATCCCGGTTATCCCGCCGCAGCGGGATTGGACTGAGCCGCGTTTACGGTCTATGGGGTTTTAATCCGGGTTCTCTTTCTGTCATCTAAGATTCAGAGTCATTGGTGAATAATGCTCTTTTTGCCCCTAAAAAGTTCGATATAGGGCCCAAATAAGGGTGTTTTTACGGTCTTTCTTTAATAGTTCTAAATAGTTAGCGTGGCCCGACCTTATCTCACATCTCAATCTCGCTCCGCAATTGGAATGTTGGAATACTGGAATAATGGAATAATGGGCTTTGCGAAAATGGCGCAATGTTTTATTACCAGATTGCCCTTGACATGTGATGTAAAACACCGGGTTAGTCAAGTCGGGCTGATCTTGGCATGGATTAGCACTTATCCCTTTCTTATCATCCTGGAAACTTAATATCTTAAAGGCCCCGCTTGCCACAAGCATTTTTTACTTCTCGTTTTGGGTTTCGCAGTGAAAATTGGCTATTGCGATTTTGAGTAATTCTTCAACAGTCCCGAAATCGGCGATCAGTTGAGGATGTAAGTACACAGGAGTCGCTTCTTCAGAGAAAGAGTGCACAAAAAGTGGGTTAGATCTTCCGAGACTTTCTTGTTCCTCCCGTAGTGCTTCAATGCCTTCGAAGTCCCTCTCGTCGAGTAGGCGCTTGATTTCTTGTTCTATGTACTCAAACCTGCGCTGCTGTTCATCGTTGAGTGCAGCAGGAGGAACGTATGGCGGAATCCTGTGCGCGAGTGCATGTCGGTAATTCTTAGCATATTTGTTGTACCACTGTATGATAGTGTCTTGTCTCAGATAGGCACACAACTGAGGATTCAATAGACGCCGGAATCGCCTTTCGAATAAATTGACGGCCTTCGGATGCAGCTTCTGCTCAGATTCGTCTCCCACAAGGTCATTTTCGTAGGCTACAGCAAGTCCAATGTTATCAATTATGCCGTATATGTTTATCAAGAAGGCGTGAAGATTGATTTCGACGTCTAAGCGATCGTCCTGTTCCAATCTTTCGATTCGGTCAGGAGGAAACAGCTCGAAGATTTTTTCCACGCACCTGTACAACAACCAAAGTCTCCGGTTAACCCCCTGTTGCATAAACTCTCTTGCCCGCTCATTCTGGAGGGTTACGGTAAACGATGCAATTTCGACAGTCAAATCGATGTATTTGTACCGGATTTCCGAATGCGCCGCGGTGATCTCTTTCAGTGCCTTGTCAGTAAAATGTTGCATAGCATTTCTTGGAACATGGCCTCTTCAGCCGTAGCGTTCAGCTGTCGGCTGCAAGAGCAATGTTAAGTGGCATTCGATTCATAATTTTACATTTTTCAGTCGGACCTTTGGGCGCGTTGCGACTATCACGAAAATTCCGACAATAAACAGAACCACACCCGGTGGAGCATCATTAATTTCCGAGGATAGACCGAAAAGGTTCGCATTCGCATGGGGTCGGACCAAGCTATCGTGTTGATATTTATATGATATCGTCCCAAAAGTAGGTGTTTTTAACCCTTAAAAGGCCACTTTCGGGGGTAAAATTGGCCCCGTAAGGAATCGCTGGTTCACGAAGTTCGTAGCTTTTTTTGCCACCAACAATCTTCCGTCCTTTTGCCTTAACCCCAAGCCTTTTTAATGTCTCTAACAAACTTTAAGAGACCCCGGTTAAATAATCTTCAAATTTAACGGGGTAAAAATTCCTTCTTGTGGCACCTATGGGTGATATGCCACACATAGCCGGGGATGTAATGACGATTTGCCCTTGGCATCTTATTGCTGCTTTCTTAAACGACCCTTTTTGATATGAAAATTGAAGGTTTAAGCCCTAAAAATAAGGAAAAAATCGTTCATATTTTAAATATATCAAATGGTTAGCTTGGTGCGACCCCCATTCTTATGTCTCGGATTTACCTTGGCACGAGCAACGCTTTGTTGGCCACCAGCTATGAGTTTTTCTTCTTCATTGACCTGGACAAGTCATAGTCACAACTGGCGCGATCCCGATAGGTGCAATCAATGAGCAGAGCGAAATTTTCGAGGTCTCTGCCAAGGCGTGACCACTGTGTCACAGACACCTTTGCATCCTTGGCAAGCAACTGATCAATCATGCGAGCAGGTAGATATGGGTAACGCCGCTCGTATTCAATGCGCGAATCAATAGAACACCAGCTGCTTACTTCGGGATATACCTGTTTCTTCTCAGCATCACCATGCGCTGCTGTAAAATGCTCGGGGTTCGTGCTTGGAAGTTGGACAACCACAATGCCGCTCTTTTTGTTGACCTGACCATCTATCATGCTGGAGTAGAGCTCCCAGTCTATGTGCCTTCTTCCCGCCGTCTCCGTCCCTACAAGAAGAATGGTGACTGTAGAGTCCCTCAAGTATTCATCGCGTATCTTCACCCGAATGGTCTCATCGGATAGATTCGTATCTATAACGTAAAGTGGGACGCCCTTAAAATTCTAAGATACTTATTTAATTAACTGATAATCGTTCTCCCGCACTATTCTCCTGCCCCTCTCCACTGAGTATCCAACCCCGGGGACACTGATCCCAAGACGCTTT
>JAYEHE010000150.1:0-3632 GCA_034659415.1 Candidatus Zixiibacteriota bacterium
CTAAAGTTAAGGTGTTATCTATTAGATATAGTACCGCAACTTTAGGCACTTTAGTCACTTCCAACTTTAGGCACTTATGCATAATGTAAGATTAATTATGCTTGGGTACTTATTTCAGTAGTTGAGGCTTCAGCAAGCATATTCAAAACTAATTCGAGGTTGGTCATATTATCTCTAAGATTCTGTTTTTTTAACCCCTTGAATTTTTTATATTCCTTCACGCTTTTGTTTGCCCATGCTTCAGTTATTTCATTGGTCAATATGGCGTATTCCAATCCTTTTTTTACACCTCGTTCCTCCCATTCATCAGTAAGTTCCTTTCTAACTTCAATACTTTTCAACCGTTGGTTGATCCATTCCCTGGACTAGCCTTTTTTAAGATAGATTTGCATGGCCCGGTCAAATGCCAGCGATTCAGAAGGTGTTAATGGTTGCCCTTAAGAAGGACGCTAAATCAAACAGATACAGAAAACTATGCGAATTCTATTTTTCCGGCTATTTTTTATAGAATTTCATCAATCTCAAAAAAAATCCCCTTAAAAACAGAATTTTAGAGACATTAAGCGCAACATTATTTACCTTTCTTCTGAGATAGTCAGTGTATTTAAATTTATCATCAGGGGAGAAGGTATGAGAAATAAAAAAGCAGAATTGCGTGCCACTAAAAAACGAGAAAAGCACAAACGCAAACGTAAAGCAGTTAAGAAATTAAACCGAAAAAAAAATTCAATGGAATGAATTTGATTCTTCAAATATTTCAAACAATTAACAATTTCTTTCCTGATTTGTTCGACTATATGCGGGAAATAGAAGATCACCGCAGGAAGCCAGACTATGACATAGCAGAAATAATTACGGCATGTATCGCCATGTTCCTTTTCAAAGAGGGCTCACGAAACGCATTCAACAATGACATAGCAGAAGGAAATTTTGAGAAAAATTATAAAAAAATTTTCAAAATGCATCTTCCGCATATGGATACCGTAGATAGGGTTATTCGTGTTCTTGAAGAAAAAGGCGGTTTAGAGCAACTTAAGACCAAAATGGTTAAAGTGCTTCTTTTAAAAAAAACTCTACATAAGTTTCGCCTTTTCAAGCGATACTTTAATTTCACGATTGACGGCACCGGCCTTGTTAGTTTTCCAGAGAGGCATTGTGAACACTGTTTGACCAAAACATCCAAGTCTGGAAAAATAACATATTCCCATCATGTATTGGAAGCCAAAATAGTCTGCACCAATGGATTTTCCATCTCCGTAGCTACAGAGTGGATTGAAAACCCTGATGGTGATTTTGATAAGCAAGATTGTGAACAAAAAGCTTTCAAACGATTGGCGGAAACAATAAAAAAAATGTATCCGCGTTTACCGATTTGTGTTACGGCGGATGGCTTATATCCTAACAAAACCTTTTTTGCTATCTGCAAAGCAAATAACTGGAATTACATTGTCACCTTCAAAGATGGTTCCTTGCCTTCTGTATGGAAAGTTGTACATGCCGTATACGATATCACCAGCAATAATGATTGCAGCGAAAATTTCACCGAGAACGGAAAAAATATTGACCGCTATTACGTTTGGTTGCCAGGGATCGATTATCATGGCCATAAGCTAACCTGGTTTTTTTGTCATGAGATGATCACAAAATTGACCGAAGAGGAAGAAGAAATAAAAAATCAACAGTTCACTTGGTTAACGGACTTGAAAGTTAGAAAGGATAATGTCAAAGAGCTTGCCCAAGCCGCACGATTACGCTGGAAGATAGAAAACGAGGGATTCAACACCCAAAAGAATCTTGGGTATAACTTGCAACACAAATATTCGCGAGTCAGTTGTCTTGCGATGAAAAATTATTACCAATGCCTTCAAATTGCTCATTTAATCAATCAGTTAGTTGAACTCAGCTCGAAGTGTAAAGAACTGACACAAGGAAAAGTCACCATAAAGCACTTGTGGAAATGTATGTTGGGATTCATGGTTAATGGGATCTTGAACTCAAAAAAAATATCTGAACTTTCTCAGCAAAGAATTCAAGTTCGATTTGGATAGAACATGGTGGAGATATCCTGCTCCCAAATACAGGATTAACATTACAAAACATATACTGAGAGGTGGTTTACGAAAAAAAACTGACAATTTGATTCAAGCTTGCTTATTATTTTGTCGCATCATTTAAAGCAAAAAATGGGAATAGATAGGAACGCGTAATTTTCGAGAGCAGTTATGGCACTGCAACAGTGGGCCACTTGATTCTGAATCGCTGTCAAATGCCAACTCAGGATCTTCTGTTTCTTCTATCCGTTGATAGCCAACTTTTGCTAACCACACCTTGAAAGGTTCAGCTTTAGGAGATGGTATAGATTGAATAGTACGAAGTAAATCTTCAGTGTTGAAACAGTCTGTGTTATATTTCTTCCCATCTGAGGCAGGTAATTTCAGTTGTACGATATTTTCGTACACCTCACTACCCTCCTGTTTTAACTTAGATTTCAAGTCAGACCAATATCTCCTGGGATTAGCACTGTCCGTTAGGATGTTCACAATATCAATAATGGAAAAGTACCATTCTTCTTCGTTTTCATCCCAATAACGACGGACTTCTTTTTGATTGAAAAGAATAATTGAATTTTCTTGTTTCATTGGCTTAATGCTCTTTTTCTATTTCAGTTAACAACTCTCGGAGTACAGCGGCCAATGCTTTGGGTGAATGGTTTTTACTAATTTGGTCAAGATGTGGTTTTATTTCTTTTCGAAACTGCTTCTTCTGTTCAAGTTCTTTAGCTGTCAAATCAGGGCCTGAATCACCATAATTCTGCCACGCTTGTTGAAACAGATCTCCAATACCATCTGCCAGGTCGGGGAATCGTTCAACATCCATATCTGTCCATTGTTCAAAAGGACGGTTAGCAACCAGTGACAACGCCGGCTGGGCACTATGTTCCCTCAATACCGTTCTTTATGCGATTAAGGAAAGGCGTCAATACCTGGTGATTGATTCGAGGTGCCATCCAGGATGCTCTACGCCCAAGTTCACTCCAACCCTCATCTCCTACTGGAAGTCCACATTTTTTAAGAAGCTGGTCTCGGCATTTCTCTTTCAGTTGCGTTGCATGAGCCTGAAGAGCGCCAAGGCAACTGTTGAGTTGTTCAAAAAATGACTCCATATCCACTGCACGTGCTTCATTTTGCATAAATGGATCCAAGCCAAAGCCTTTAGGCAGGTCAACAAATAATAATTCTTCTGGTGACTGAGCGTGCTGTAAACAATCGCGCATACGCACTATTTTCTTATTGTCAAACTTTGTTGATTTTAGTGTAGGGCGTCTAAAGTGGACAATTTTCTTTGCCCACTTTTTGGCGTTTACGGTTTACGGTTTACGGTTTACTGTTTACAGTTTACGGTCTAAGTAACTGGCGAGCGCCTGAAGCATGCGGGAAATAGTTTTCAATTCAGAGATCCATTGATTTGCTATCTCGCTGGATACGACATCTGCTTCACGGGCGATATGGGTTTGGGTTCTTAGTTCCGCAGCTGACCCCAAGGCAATATGTATGAAGTGCCGAAAATCCTTGGAGGTACGCCGTTCGGATCCTTCTGATATATTGCTCGGAATAGAAACGGCAGATTTAATC
>JAYEHE010000151.1:0-3601 GCA_034659415.1 Candidatus Zixiibacteriota bacterium
TATTCGTCTCGCCGGCCGGCAATGCCGGTTTATTTTGAATTCCCATTTTTTTTCAAAATCTAATAAGGAAATAACATGTCCACCATTTTTAATGAGGTATGGATATTTTCAGGATAAGCAAAAAAAATATTATAGACGAAGTTACTGCAGTGTTTATGCCGGAAGGTAATTCATTTACCGGACTTGATCAGGTGGAAATATTTTGTCATGGCGGCCAGACGGTTGTAAATAATATTCTAAATGAATTATTGGATTCTGATTGTCGAGCGGCTGAGCCAGGTGAATTTACTAAACTTGCCTTTTTATCCGGAAGAATAAATTTATCCGAAGCTGAAGCTGTGGCGGAAATTATTGCCGCTAACACCAAACATTCATACGAAGTTGCCAAAGAACATTTATTAGGTGGATATAGTTCAATAATTGAATCAATAAAAAATAAATTAATTTCTATTATTGCCGAAATTGAAGCATCGATTGATTTTCCAGAAGAAGAAATTGATATCAAAAATAAGCAAAATATCATAGACTCAACTGATCAAATTAAATCAAAAATTTCTGAATTGATTAGCTCTTACAATGGTGGAAAGATTATAAAAGAAGGGTACAAAATTGCCTTAGCCGGAAAACCTAATGCGGGTAAATCTTCTCTATTTAATCTTCTATTAAAGCAGGAAAGAGCTTTAGTGACCGAAACACCCGGAACTACCAGAGATTATCTTAGTGAATGGATAGATCTTGACGGATACGCTGTAAATATTATTGATACCGCAGGAATTAGAAAAGGCGGAGGAAAAATTGAAAAAGCAGGGCAAGAGTCTGCTAAAAATATAATTAAAAAAGCAGATATGGTTATATGGATAGCAGATATTTCTCAAAATAATTGGAGTCAACAAGCTTTGCAAGACGTTAACGTGATAAGGCACAATAACATAATATTTGTAGGAAACAAGATAGATTTAATAGGGAATAAAGTGAATAGGGCTGAGCTTGATGATAAGAAATTGATTAAATTATCATGTAAAACTGGTCGTGGTTTGAAAAATCTTAAGAATTATATAATTAATAGTATTTCAGATAATATGCCTGATTTTACATCAGGGGTAATTGTAACGTCCTTAAGGCATCAGCAAAAATTAAAATCAGCAGTTGAGGGATTAGATAAAGCCTTGGAATTGATACAGATAACAGAATCTCCTGAATTAGTTGCTGTTGAATTGAGAGCAACGGCATTGTCTATTGATGAAATTACCGGTAAAATATATACCGAGGAAATATTAGGAAAAATATTCTCAAATTTTTGTGTTGGGAAATAATGAATAACAGATAAATATTTTATTTGTCAAGAAAATTTGTATATCATACAGGTCAAACAGACTATGCCTGTGTTTCACGTGAAACCAGCGTAGCTGATTTGCTCGTTTGATTTATAATATAGTTTGTTTAAATAATATTAACTTGTTTTCAAAAAGAATACTATATTGAATTATGAATTTTGATGTAATTGTTGTTGGTGGCGGTCATGCTGGTGTTGAAGCGGCTTATACTGTATCTCGCATGGGTAAAAAAGTAGCTATTATCAGCATGGATATTTCCAAACTAGCCTTAATGTCTTGTAATCCTTCTATTGGAGGTACAGGGAAATCTCATGTGGTAAAAGAGATAGATGTATTGGGCGGTATTATGGGCGAAGCCACAGATGCTACCGGTATTCAATTTCGGAAACTAAACCTTTCTCGGGGACCTGCTGTTTGGTCAACCAGGGTGCAAGTGGATAGGGTAAATTATAATAGCCATATCGTGGATATTATAAAAAAACAACCAAATATTGAACTTATTGAAGGTTTAGCGGGAGAAATATTAGTAGAAAATGGGAAAATAGCTGGAATTAAGATGGAAACCGGCGAGATATTACTCTCGAAAACAGCCATTATAGCTTCAGGAACATTTCTTGGTGGACTTATTCATATTGGAAAAAAGAAAATAAAAGCGGGACGGTTAGGGGAAAATGCCGCTTATAAATTATCGGAATCATTGTCATCTCTTGGATTTGAAGTTGGAAGATTAAAAACAGGAACTCCTCCCCGTTTAGATGGTAATTCTATAGATTGGGATAAATGTGAAATCCAAAATGGAGATAGCCCAATTCCGTTTTTTTCCTTAAGATCAAATAGAAAAAAGTTTGAGCAAATTCCCTGTCACCTAACTTATACTACAGTTGAAACAAAAAGGATAATTTCTGATAATTTTAAGTTGTCAGCAATGTTTTCTGGGCAAATTAACTCTACTGGTCCCAGATATTGTCCATCAATAGAAGATAAATATTTTAGATTTGCAGATAAAGACGTGCATCAGCTTTTTTTAGAGCCGGAAGGTAATGGTACTTCTGAGATATACCCAAATGGATTTTCAACATCCCTTCCTGAAAATATACAAAAGCAAGCTATAAATAGCGTAACCGGTTTAGAAAAAGCAATAATAACCCAACCTGGTTATGCAATTGAATATGATTATTGTCCTACCTATCAGATTAAACCTTCTTTGGAAACCAAAAAAATACCAGGTCTCTTTTTTGCAGGGCAAATAAACGGCACTTCGGGCTATGAAGAAGCCGCCGGACAAGGGCTTATGGCGGGAGTAAATTCGGTGCTTTATATCGAGAAAGAACCACCGTTTATTTTGGATAGAGCCGAGGCATATATTGGGGTTATGATTGATGATTTAACAACTCGTTCTACTACAGAACCATATCGGCTTTTTACATCTCGAGCCGAATATCGGCTTACTCTTCGCGAAGATAATGCTCAAGACAGGTTGATCAAATATGGGGAAAAATATTCTCTTATTAATAAAGCAGAAATCAAAAAATATACTGCCATTAATAAAGGAACAGTTGATACAATAAAAAAAATAAGCACTGTAAGGGTAAAAGTTAGTGATTTGGGTGAAGTTGGAAAGAGATATCAAAAAATAGATAACGTAAGTCTGGAAAACTTGGTAAAACAGCCTGGAGTTTCTGTTGATGACGCAATAAAATATATAAAACAGTATATTTCTGATATTGATGTTGATGATTTTATATTATCCAGAGTAGCTATTCAGGTTAAGTACAGTGGGTACGTTGATAGGCAACAGCGAGAAATTGAAAAATTTAAGAAAATGGAATCTGAGTCAATCCCGCAAGGCTTTGATTTTTCTTCTCTGGTTGGATTAAAGACAGAGGCATTGGAAAAATTTATCAGGTATAAGCCAGTGTCCTTGGGGCAGGCTGGACGAATTGAAGGCGTTACTCCCGGAGATTTATCTGTATTATCTGTCCAGTTATTAAGATATAAGGCTTTAAATGATGTGCAGTGAGCCATTATTATTTATTAATCCTAAAGAGATATTGTCGAAATATAATTTAACAGATAAAGTTGAAACATATTTTCAGTTACTAAAAAAAGAAAACAGAAATCTTAATCTTGTTTCACGTGAAACAATTGAGTCCGGTTTGGTTGAGTTAGCCGCCGAATCAATTTACCCTCTTGAATATATTCAAAATAATAATATTGATAATTATCTTGATATTGGCTCAGGAGGCGGTTTTCCATCTATCCCCATA
>JAYEHE010000152.1:0-3592 GCA_034659415.1 Candidatus Zixiibacteriota bacterium
AAAATCTATGTAAACAGATTTTTGTGACCCACCGCTCTTTAATTACAACAACTTAAGTGTCGGGTCACAATCCACCTTCGGTGAATCAGGACCCAACACAACTGAGATATGGTTTTTCAACAAGCCCCAAGCAGTGGGAAAAGGGAGAGAAATCTAACGAACAATCAGGTGCAATCCGTCAATCGCAATAAATTTTAATAAGAAAACATTTGTTTTATTTAAAAAGAATTGTATATTGTTCTTATCTGAAGTTTATATTCAATAATATTAATATGATTATTTGATTTGCTTTGTATTTTTTAAAAATATTAACTTCGAAGTATTATTGGCGATATTATTTGAAAACTGGAAAAGATTAAAATTCTGATAAGTTTTGGCTTGGGAAATATGGTATTGTGATAAAGGCAATTAAGTATTTCTAATTAGGTAAATAAGAATAAAATGTATAAAAAAATTAATAAATATCTGGAAGAAGTAACTCCCGAGAGACCTCAAGTTCTTAAAGAAATGGAGATCTATTCCAAAGATTATAACTTCCCAATAATTGGACCATTGATTGGAAGATATTTATATATGACAGCCCTTTCTAAAAAATCCAGAAAAATACTTGAGCTTGGTTCCGGTTTTGGTTATTCCGCTTATTGGTTTTCTTTAGCCATAAAAGGTAAAGGGGTAATCACTATGACAGACAGTGACAAAGGTAATAAAAAGAAAGCATTTGAGTATTTTCAAAAGGGTGGTTTGCAAAGTCATTTTGATTTCAAAATAGGAGATGCACTAAAAATAGCAAAAAAACTTGATGGGAAATTTGATATAATTCTAAATGATATAGATAAAATTGGTTATCCAGATACTATTGATATATCTGCTTCACTCCTGAAAAGAGGAGGATTGTTTATTACGGATAATATTATCTGGTCTGGTAAAGTTTGCGAAAAAAACCCCGATAAAACAACTAAAGCAATACAGTTATTCACCCAAAAGTTATACAATGACAGTAGATTTTTTACGACAATTCTTCCTCTAAGAGATGGTATTAGTGTTGCTTTGAGATTGTAATTTTTTTAGATTTTTTTATTTTTTTTGTTGAACATATATTTGAGTTTGTCGTTATAAAGGATAGACTTTCGAGGTTCATGTAGGAATTATTCCGACATTAAAATAATTTTTTAAAAGTGTAGAGGTACGAATTAGGATAATACAATAATTATAAATTTATTTAAATTGTATTGGTAGAAAATTAAAGAGATTTTATAGTCATTATCTAAACTTTAGATTTTTTTATTGACAAAATCAGAAAAAAGCTTATTTAATGTCTGATGATTTGGCTAATCGCCGTTTCTTGGACTGTATATCAGTCGCTAGAGATATTATTTCTTTAGATTTAAATGTAGATTCCAGAGGAATTGATAATTTTTGCGTTGAAAGTAATGTAGTTAAATTTATATATTTAAGGAGGCTTTATGGCACCGCGCCGAGCACAGTTCTATACATATGGTTCCGATGATTCTTGCGCCGAAGTGAAAAAATACATTGAGAATGCAGGTATTCTTTTAGAAGTACGTGATATCAAGGAAAAACCGTTCTCTGTTAATGAATTAGCAAGTTTGATTGGATATTTAGACATTAAGCATTTTCTAAACAGTTCATCTCAATCTTATAAAAAACATGGTCTGGACAAAAAATTGCCTACACAAACAGAATTGTTTGAACTAATGGTCGCTGATCATACTCTTATTAAAAGTCCAATTGTATGCTCAAAAAGATTGGTCACGGTTGGTTGTAATAAACAACGAATTGCAGAAATGCTTCAAATTGGGCCTAATGGGGAAGCGACAGAATTGATTGAACCAAGGAAGTTCAACGTAAGAACTCCTTCGTCTGGTGGTAGATCATCAATGGGAAGGTCTTCTTCGAGACATTCTGCGTATTCAAGAAAATAGATTATTATTTTTAGTTTGTTCTTTTTTTAACAAGTCTGATTAAGTATATTCTATGCAATAATCTTAGAAAGGTGTTGTATGGATATTCAAAGAGAAATTCTCGAAACAGATATACTTATCGTTGGTGCCGGTCCGGCTGGTCTTTCTCTGGCATATAAATTGACAGAACTCGTCAATAAAGATGATTCTATTGAAATGCCGGAAATACTTTTAATTGATAAAGGTTCATATGTTGGGGCACATTCTTTATCCGGGGCAGTGATGGATCCAAAAGGGATTGCTGAGCTTATTCCTGATTTTGTGGAAAAAGGAGCACCTCTCGAAGGAGAAGTTAAATCAGAGGCTCTTTACAAACTCTCTCAAAAGGGAGCTATTAAACTTCCTTACACTCCTCCAACACTAAATAATCATGGCTGTCATGTTATTTCATTGAATAAATTTACAGGTTGGCTGGGTGAACAGGTAGAAGCCAACGGGATTGATATTTTTGCCGGTTTAGCCGGTTATGAGTTGCTTTTCGAAGATGGCAAAGTTACTGGCGTTCAAACAGTCGATATGGGTTTGGATAAAGAAGGCAACCCAAAATCAAATTTTGAACCCGGTTCAATAATAAAAGCAAAAGTTACCATTCTTTGTGAAGGTGTTCATGGTAATTTGACTAAAGATGCCTTTGAGAAAATACCAGAGTTAACTGCTGATTCTTTGCCACAGGCATATTTGACTGGTGTAAAAGAGGTCTGGGAAGTCCCCGAAGGACGTATTAAACAGGGAGATGTGATTCATACTTTTGGTTGGCCACAACCAAATAATGAATATGGCGGCAGTTGGATTTATGGTATGGCAAAAAATATGGTATCAATCGGTTATGCGGTTGGCCTTAATTCCCCCGACCCAACAAATGATCCTCATATGAAATTTCAAAGATTGAAAACACATCCGGTAATTAAGAAAATTCTCGATGGCGGTAAGATGCTTCATTACGGGGCTAAGACAATTCCTGATAATGGTTACTATTCAATGCCAAAATTATATCACGATGGTCTGCTCTTATGTGGTGATTCTGCAGGATTTTTAAACCCTGCCAGATTAAAAGGGATACATCTGGCGATTAAATCTGGAATTCTTGCGGCAGAAACCCTTATTGAAGCTATTAAAAAAGATGATTTTTCACAAGAGACTTTGAAAGTTTACAAAGATAAATTTAAAAATAGTTGGGTAAAAGAAGAATTATTTAAAACAAGAAATTCCCACGCCGGATTTAAGGGTGGGCTATTTGCCGGAATGTTTCATTCGATGATGCAAATGGTTACCGGTGGCAGTGGGTTGTTTAACCGGAAAGAAAACAAACCGGATAATACTTATATGATGAAAATAGCTGATTATAAGAAAAAATTTGGACAGATGCCAAATAAAGAAAGTGTCAAATTTGACAATGAATATCTGATTGATAAGTTAACCGATGTTTATAAATCTGGTACAACGCACGAAGAAGAACAACCATCGCATTTGGTCATAACTGATTTGGATATTTGTAATAATCGCTGTACCGAAGAATACGGAAACCCGTGTCAGCATTTTTGCCCTGCTCAGGTTTATCAGATGGAAGATGACCCTGATAACGAGAGCAAGAAAAAACTGATGCTTACTCC
>JAYEHE010000153.1:0-3586 GCA_034659415.1 Candidatus Zixiibacteriota bacterium
AGTTTTCCTAATCTGTTTAATGTTGAGTTTACCTCCAATATGGAAAGAGAATTGGATTCAATTGAGGTTGGCGAAGATAGTTGGGTGGAAATCATGAGAAATTTTTACCAGCCATTTATCGATACTCTTGATTCTTTAAAGAGTCAGGTTAAAAAAATCAAAGAATCTATGATTGAAAAAACTGACATTAAATGCGACAAATGTGGTTCTCAGATGGTGATTAAATGGGGGCGGAATGGGCGGTTTCTTTCATGTTCTGATTATCCTAAATGCAAAAACGCAAAGCCTCTGCCAGGTGAAGAAGAGAATAATAAAACAGATAAAAAATGTGAAAAGTGCGGTTCGCCGATGGTTATTAAAACCGGTCGCTTCGGACGCTTTATGGCATGCTCTGCTTATCCTGAATGTAAAAATACACAGGCTATTACTCTTGATGTTAAATGCCCCAAAGAAGGTTGTGATGGTGAGTTGGTAGAGCGAAAGACAAAAACCGGACGGCTTTTTTATGGATGTAATAAATATCCAAAATGTGATTATGCCTCGTGGGGTATGCCGGTTAATAAACCTTGTCCATCATGTAAAAATCCTTTTATGATTGCAAAGACAACAAAAGCAAAAGGTGATTTTCTCAAATGTCCTGTTTGCAAGCATGAAGTTTTAGAAGAACAATCTGAATCGAAAACAACTGCCTAAATAAAAACTATAAATTTAAACCACTCAGTTACTAATAAATAATGCCGGTTGACTGAGTGGTTTTTTTTTGATATGATTCAGGCATGTTGAATAAAGCGTTAAAAGAGTATAAAAAATATATTTCCACAGAAAAATCTTATTCTGTTAATACAATCAAATCCTACGATCGAGAATTATCCGATTGGGTTAAATTTCTTGAACAAAAATATATTGAATCACCTTCATTGAAAAAAAATGACCCTTTATTATTACGCATATATCTTCGTGAAAAATCAAAAAAGCTGAGCAATAGATCTATAGCAAGAATTATTTCATCTATTTCTTCATTTCAGAAATTCATGAATAGTAATAATAAATTCAAATCGTATATTTTTAAACTGCCCAGAATAAAATTTTCATCGAAACTACCGGAATTTTTATCACAGGAAGAAGCATCATCGCTGTTTGATAATACCGTTATGATTGACAAATCAAAAACCTATCAATTCTCCCGTGATTTTCTTATTGTTTCTATTCTTTATGCAACCGGTATCCGACGAGAAGAGATAGCCAAGATAAAAATTGAAGATATTGAAATGAATTCGGGAATAATTACTGTTACGGGTAAAGGGAATAAAATCAGACAAGTGCCGTTGGGTGAAACAACATTAAATGACCTTAAGCTTTACCTTGATAAACGGAAACAATTCACAGAGACTAAAAATATATCTAATAATGTTTTGTTTCTTAACAAAATTGGGAATAAATTATCAGTACGATCAGTAGATAGAATTGTGAAAAAATATGGGAAAATTGCCGGATTGGATTTCACGCCTCATACTTTAAGGCATTCGTTTGCCACGCATCTTTTAGAAAATGGTGCTGACCTTATTTTGATAAAAGAAATATTAGGTCATTCATCATTATCCACTACTCAAAAATATACTCATATTACTGCGGAATCAATGAAGAAAGTTTATAAGTCAGCACATCCAAGGTCCGGTTCAAAAAAATAAGGAGAATTATGAAATATCACGCCACAACAATTATAGGTTTAATACATAAGGGTCAGGCGGCTATGGCTGGTGATGGACAGGTATCTTACGATGATACCGTTCTTAAAGGAAATGCCGTTAAAATCAGACCAATGTATGAAGATAAAATTATTGCAGGATTTGCCGGAACAGCCGCCGATGCTTTAGCACTATACGAACTGCTTGAAAAAAAGATTGATGAGTATTCTGGCAATCTTACCAAAGCGGCAGTGGAACTTGCCAAAGAATGGCGCACCGATAAGATGCTCAAAAATCTGGAAGCTATAATAGCTATCACCGATAAAAAACATATTTTTCTTGTAAGCGGAACCGGTGATGTTATAGAACCGGATGATGGCATTATTGCTATCGGTTCTGGAGGTACATTTGCATTAGCCGCTGCACGAGCATTTAAAATAGCCGACCCAAAAATGACAGCTGAAAAAATAGCAAGGGAATCTCTTAAGATTGCCGCTGATATTTGTGTCTATACTAACCATAATATTAAAGTGGAAACATTATAAATGAACAATAATTACCCTACCCCAAAAGAAATAGTTGAATACCTAAACAAATATGTTATCGGACAGGACAAAGCCAAAAAATCCGTAGGAATTGCTTTGAGAAATAGATGGCGAAGACGCAACAGTCCTGAAGAAATTCGCAAAGAAATTATTCCCAATAATATAATCATGATTGGTCCGACCGGAGTTGGCAAAACTGAAATTGCACGTCGTTTGGCTGATTTAGCACAAGCTCCATTTATTAAAGTGGAAGCTTCAAAATTTACCGAAGTCGGATATGTTGGCAGGGATGTTGAATCTATGGTTCGTGATTTGATGGATACTGCTATCAATATGGTTAAAACTGAAAAATCAAAAAAATTGCAAGAAAAAGCAAAAGCAAATGTTACCGAAAGATTGCTTGATTTACTTCTAATGCCTGCTCCAAAACGAGTCAAAAAAGATGAACTTAAAGAAGCAGATAAAGACAGCATATCAAAAACAAGAGAAAAATTTAGAGAAAAATTATTGGCGGGTAAACTCGATAATCGAGAAATTGAAATTGATGCTCCCCAGAATCAGTCTCCGGTAGTTGAGATTTTTTCTCCAATGGGTATGGAAGAGTTAGGTGTAAATTTTCAGGATATGCTTTCAGGATTGATCCCACAGAAAACCAAACGGCGAAAAATGACAATCAAAGATGCCAGAAATTTTCTTTATAGTCAGGAATTGAATAAACTTGTTAATATGGATGAAGTCATTGCCGATGCTTTAGAGCGGGTGCAGGAAGCAGGGATTGTTTTTGTTGATGAAATTGATAAGATTGTTGGGAATGATTCCCGTACCGGTCCGGATGTAAGCAGGGAAGGCGTACAGCGGGATATTTTACCTATTGTTGAGGGGTGTGGTGTTATGACAAAATATGGTTTGGTCAGAACCGATCATGTTTTATTTATTGCCGCCGGTGCCTTTCATTCATCGAAACCTTCTGATTTAATTCCTGAATTACAAGGAAGGTTTCCTATTCGGGTGGAGTTGGATTCTTTAACATCGGAAGATTTTGAGAGAATCCTTATCGAACCAGAAGCATCTCTTGTAAAACAATATAAAGCACTTTTGGCTACCGAAGGTGTAAAATTAGATTTTATGCCAAAAGCTGTTAAGAAAATAGCGGAATTTGCAGAACAGATTAATAGAGAAACTGAAAATATTGGAGCCAGAAGACTTCATACGGTTTTGACCACATTATTGGAAGATATTCTTTTTGAACCTCCAAAATCTAAAAAGAAACTAAATATTACCGTAAAAATGGTAAATGAGACTCTATCTGAAATAGTCGAAAATGAGGATTTGAGCCGGTATATATTGTAATTATCA
>JAYEHE010000154.1:0-3578 GCA_034659415.1 Candidatus Zixiibacteriota bacterium
CTCTGGCTAACTGTTTAAGAATTCTTTCCAGATATGCATCATGTTTATATTTTTCAACCCATATAGCCGCCAACTGGCACATCTTCTCTTCGGATTCATAAATATGAGTCCAGGTCCATTCATTATTTTTATTTAACCAGATATAATGATGATTACCTTCTCCCCAGCTACCTTCAGGGATTGAAACTATTTTATTGGGTTTTGTATTTTCAAGATGTTCTGAAAGGAAAGTCAAATCAACTTTTTCACTTATAGATAGTTTTTTTAAAACAGCTTTCAAAAATTGAGGACCCTCAAACCACCAATGTCCGAAAAGTTCAGCATCGTAAGGAGCTACTAAAATTGGAGTGCTATTCTTATCTTTTTCACTGGCATAGTTAGATAGAATCTCTTCGATTTTTCCTACAAAGTGGTCGCTATTTTCAGGAATACGAGATATTGCTGATTCAACATTATATTCAACTTTGTCAGCCAAATCTGCCTGAGATGAAGTAACCGCCCAATAGCGATGCCCACCGGGGAATCTTTTCTTGTGAAAATCAAGATAATTACCATCGCCCGGATAACCATGTTCGCCTGACCAGACTAATAGTCCTGTCTCAGGATCACGAGAAAATATGGCTGTTGGTTTTTTGCCTTCTTCAGCAGAAGAAATCAAATAAACTTCTCTTGGAGTTTTATCTTTTTCTTCTTCTCTTGGCTGATACTGTTTTTCGAATTCGCCCCAGAGTAATTTTAAAGCATCGAAGCGGTCAATATAAACACCTACCGACTTCCCACCTTTTAACAGAGCAGAATCAATAATAAAGTAATCAATTCCATTTTCTGATAAAAATTCATCAACTCCTTTGCGTGGATAACTTTTCTGTTGTCCATTAATTGGTACCGGTGGGGTCCAGTCGTAACGCGGACGATAAGCGCATTCCGGCAACCATATCCCTTTAGGGGTTCGACCGAAATGTTTTTTATAATTTTTAACAGCCATTTTGGTTTGTGCCTGCAAAGATTCATCACGAGATAAAAGCGGATAATAGCCATGAGTTGCCCCACAGGTAATAATTTCTACATAACCGCCATCTTGAAGTTTTTTGAATTCGTATAGTATGTCCTGGCCGATGTCATTAAACTGATTAAGCGTATCAGAATAAAATTTTTCCCAAAATAGCGAATTTTTATGCATGTTTTTCTGACCAAATTTATAAAACTCCTCGCTATCATATTTGGCGGCTTTAATCTTTTGATTCAGATAAGATACAAATTCCTCTTTGAAACTTAAATCGTTTAATTGTTCACAAAGAACAGGAGATATACCAATTGTTAATTTGGGATGATATCCTTCTTCGACAAGCTCGCCAATTACTTTAAGAATGGGTAAATAAGTTTCTGCTGCGGCTTCTGTCAACCAATCTGTACCATGTGGCCACCGTCCGTGCGAAAGTACATAAGGCAAATGGCTGTGCAATACGAAAGCGAATTTTCCATCGCTCATTATTTATCCTCACTTTTACTACTATCGAAATTTTGTTCAAACCCGATATTTTTGTTCTGGTGGTTCATACCTTGGATTTTAATTTCGCCATGTTTTTCCTCAAATTTCTTAATATTATCTTCCAGAGTTTTGAGGAGTATTTTGGCGTGCATAGGGGTCATAATGATTCTTGATTGAACCCTGGCTTTACTGGCACGCGGCATAATACGGGCAAAATCTATGATCATCTCAGTTGGTGAGTGGACAATCATAGCTAAATTGGCATAAATTCCTTCGGCTTCTTTTTCACCTAATTCAATATTTATCTGTTGTTGTTTCATTTCTGACATAATTATTCCTTTTTTTTAATTCTTCGCTTGTACGATGCAATTCATTTTAATACTTTTGATTGTTAAGTCAACCAATTGTTTATGATGAAGGGAAAGGAATTTGCTTCTAAAAAAAGAAAGAGTTGATCTGATTACACAAAATATCGGAAAATCAAAAATTCTGATTTTAGGCGATATTATGCTCGATGAATACCTTTTCGGAAATGTGAATCGCATTTCTCCGGAAGCACCGGTACCAGTGGTGGAAATTGATTCGGATAATCTCTTATTGGGCGGAGCCGCTAATGTGGCTTCAAATATTAGAACATTGGGAGATGAACCGATTATGATTGGCACAGTTGGTGCTGATGAAGCCTCTGTCAAACTCTCTCAGCTTCTAAAAAACTGCCAAATTTCATCGAAATTCCTTGTCACAGACAATAGTCGTCAAACAACCATTAAAACGAGAATAATTGCCAATAACCAACAAATTGTCAGAGCAGACAGGGAAAACAGACATGAATTAGATGATACAGTTCAAAATAAAATTTTCTCTGTTTTCCAATCTGTCCTTCCTGAAATCAAAGCCGTTATAATTTCTGATTACGGTAAAGGAGTGATTACAAAACCGTTACTTGAAAAAGTTATTGATGCTTGTTTGAAAAACGAAATATTTATAGCAGTTGACCCTAAAGAAACTCACTTTTACAACTATAAAAAAGTTTCGGTTATTACGCCTAACCATCACGAAGCAGGATTCGCTTATGGTCGGAGAATTCAAACTGATTTGGATTTAAAAGAGGTTGGGCATGGCTTGCTTGAAAAATTGCAGGCAAAATCAATTCTGATTACAAGAGGTTCTGATGGAATGTCATTGTTTAGAGAAGGAGTCGAACCAAGCCATATTCCTACTTTTGCAAGAAAAGTGTATGATGTTACCGGCGCCGGAGATACGGTTATCGCAACTTTTGTTTCGGCTACCTGTGCTGGAGCTGATTTAGTCGAAGCCGCTATTATTGCTAATGCCGGAGCCGGTATAACCGTTGGTGAAATTGGCACTTCTGCGGTAACAAAAGAACAATTATTTGAAGAACTTGATTATAATATCCAAAACGGCAATGTCACTGCCTCGAAAAATTCTGAGTGAAAATGAATAAAAATATTATACCAAGATTACAATTAGTTGATTTTGTGAAAAATCTAAAAAGAAAACGAAAAAAAATTGTTTTTACAAATGGCGTATTTGATATTCTTCATAGAGGACATATAGAATATTTGATAAAAGCCAAATCAATGGGTGATATCCTTATTGTTGGCTTGAATTCAGATATTTCCGTCAAACGGCTCAAAGGTAAATCACGCCCTATACAAAATCAGACTGACCGAGCAATCATACTACTTGGTTTAGAAGCTGTTGATTATGTGACAATATTTTCAGAAGACACGCCACAAAAAATAATTGAGCTTATCACACCTCATATTTTAGCGAAAGGTGCTGATTATAAAATATCAGAAATTGTTGGGGCTGATTATGTGAAACAACATGGCGGTATTGTCAAAAAAATAAAATTAACCAAGGGCCGTTCATCGAGCAAAATCATAAAACTTGCAAACTAAAATTACTCCGATCATAATTTGCGGAAAACGTGTCGTTAGCAGACAAACAGTTCTCAGATAAAGTAGATCATGTATCTCTTTTCTTGGAGACATGACTTTTATCATAGCAGGTCTCAAGACAAAGAGAGACCTGCCCTACTATTTTTACTTTTTTATATTTTATT
>JAYEHE010000155.1:0-3578 GCA_034659415.1 Candidatus Zixiibacteriota bacterium
ATAACAGCACCTTTCCCGATTGTGGTTTCATTATTGAAAAGTAAAACGGAGTTGCCTATATGGTTATACAAATAACATTTATTGGAAAAAGTTCTAAGTGAGCCTTCGATTTTTCCTTTATGTGTAAATTGATATGCGAATATATTTACTGATCTGTTCAAATTTCCATTAGTGGAAATATTATATGCGAAACCGGAAAAATCCCCAGTAACTTCACCGTCAATTGTCACAGTTTGTCCAAAAACGTATAAGTCGTCATCAATAAGGTGAAGATTAGTAATATGAATATTGTCACCATTATCAAAAGTATTAGCAAATGAAGTTACGGCTAAAAAAGAGATATAGATTATAAAAAATAATAATTTAAAATATTTCAAAATAAGCCTCTTTCTTAGAACTAAATACGTATCGGCTTATAACAAGTTGCTAATTTTCGTCTTTTAAATCAACAAAATTATCACTCCCAAATTGTAATAAAATTAGTTGTTTGTGTATGAAAGTAACTGGTATGATTAAGTTGTTCATTTTGAGGAATTTTGATAAGCTATATTGTGGCTTATCGCTTTTACTCCAAGTCAAAACCAGAGCCGACAATAACTTCCAAAGCCTAATATAATAATCTTCTAAATTCTTCAGTTGTAATAAATAAACTCTAATTTAAGCCGATATATCATAAATAGAAAAGAAATAAAAAATGAAACTGTTTTTAGATAGAAATAAAACTTTACTCCCAAGAGTAGATAGTATTTATCTGCTGACCAGATTATTAACATTATCTGGGATTTGTTATATTATTTTTTCCGGTTATTATAATCTTGGGGATAATAATTTCTTTTATGCTATTATTGGCACTTTCTTACTTCATATTGGTATTTTCATAATAGCAATTTATGAAAAATTTGACATAAAATTAGCTTATCTTTCAGCTATTTTATACGATTTAATTTTGATTCCTATTTTGATTATTTATACCGGTAAATTATCATCATCTTATTTTTTATTATTTTATCTTACCGTATCAGTTGCGGCGTATGTTTTAACATTTTGGTTTGCTTCGGCTGTCGCCTTGTTAGTTTCGGTTTTATATCTACTATCTGTTTTTGATAATATAAACTGGGATAATTTTTTTGACATATCTATCAGAATAGGATTTGTTTGGATTTACTATTTTGCTATTTCATATGCATCAAGGTATATGCGTAAAACTGAAAAAAGAGTGTTAAAACTTTTTGATACACTTAACAAGCGAACTTCAGAACTTGAAAAATCTCAGGCACAACTTGAGATGATTTATGAAAACACGAGAGTATTAGCATCAATTCTTGATATAGAGGGAGTATTAAAAGAAGTTGTAAGAATTATGGGGAAAGTTCTTCAGTACAAATATTTTGGAATTATCTTAAAAGATAAAAGAAAAAATTTGTTTTATCGAGCTCGTATTGAAGCATCAGTAGAAAACTATCATCCCAAAGCTATACCTGTTTCCGGCATGGGGTTAATTAAAAAAGTATTCGATGTTGGTGAGGAAATTACTGTTAAAGATATTACTAAAAGAGAAGATTATAAACCTCTCTATAATGGTTCAAGATCATTAGCAGTGTTGCCTTTGACGTCACATGGCCAGAATCATGGCGTTCTTTTTGCAGAATCCAATATTAAAGATGATTTTAATGAAAAAGATATGCAGGTCTTAACTGCTGTGTCTCGCTCTGCTGGGTTAGCGATAGAAAACGCAGAACTTCATCGAAAGACCGAAGAATTAACAGTTATTGACGAATTGACAGGTATTTATAATTACCGTTATTTTGTGCGTAAGTTACAGGAAGAAAAGCGAAGAGCTCTTAGGTATTCATTGCCACTCTCTTTGATTATGGTAGATATCGATTTTTTCAAAAAATTTAATGATAATTATGGACACGAAGTGGGAAATAAGATTCTCAAAAGACTTTCGGTAATCATCAAAGGTTGTATTAGAGACGTTGATATATTCGCCAGATATGGCGGAGAAGAATTTGTGATAATTCTTCCTCAAACACCAGAAAGCGAAGCTTTTCATATTGGGGAACGAACCCGCAAAGCAGTTGAAGAAGAGGTTTTCGGAGTTGGAAAAGTTGGTGATTTGAAAATCACTATTTCGCTTGGTGTTAGTTCTTTTCCAGAAAATGGTAAATCGCATGAAGAGTTATTATCCGTAACTGATCAGGCTTTATATCGGGCGAAAGGTGAGGGGAGAAACTTAGTTAGAGTAATATAATGTTGAATATATATAGAATATTTATTTAAATTGGAGATATAATGAAAGATATAATAAAGAGTTTAGGTCAGTTTTTTATTATCGGGTTTCCCGATAATTCACCTTCCTTGGAATTTTTAAATTTTATAGATGAAGTTCAACCGGGGGGTGTCATTCTTTTTGAAAACAATTGTAACACTTATGAAAGCACTGCTCGAAATATATTAAGTATTAAGAGTCGTTATAATGAGTATGCACCTTTTATTGCGATTGATCAGGAAGGTGGTAGGGTCTGTCGTTTAAGAGGAACTCCCGTAGAATATATGAGTCCAATGAAATATGCAAAGTATAATGATTTAGAAAAGTTCATTGAAGATTACAGCCGTTCTACTATGTATATGGAGTCTCTGGGTATTAACTTGAATTTAGCACCAGTTGCTGACGTTTATATTAATCCCAAAAATGAAGTGCTGAAAGATCGTTGTTTTGGTACAACACCTGCTCAGGTTTCACTTTTTGTCGAAGCGGCAATAGGAGTAGCTAAAAAGTCCAGTATGCTTTCTTGTTTGAAACATTTCCCCGGTTTAGGTGGTGTAGAAATTGATCCGCATAAGCAAACTTCAATAGCAGATTTCGATAAAATTATTTGGGACCAAAGAGAAAAAATACCGTTTGATGCCGGTGTAAAAAAAGGTGCTGAATTTATTATGACTACTCATGTTAAACTTCCACAAATAGATAATGAAATTGTTACTGTCTCTAAAAAAATTATCGATGAACTTATCAGAGAGAACCTTTCTTTCGATGGGCTGGTTATTACTGATGATTTGTGTATGGAAGGGGCTAATGAAATTGGTGATTATGGAGAAAGAGCTGTAAAAGCATTTAATGCCGGCCATGATATTCTTTTGTTTGGTCAAAAATTTGAAATTGCAATTGAAGCTTATGAGTATTTTGTTAATGCTGTTGAACGAGGTGAAATTTCCGAACAAAGATTAGATGATGCTTTGAGTAGGATTTCAGGTACAAAGTTCAAACTTGAAAGATCAGTAATGAATTAGTTATTATGATGTGTTATGAAATTATCAAAATTAATAGAGAGAAAAAGTCTAACAGTTTTGGGCTTAAATTCAGGCACATCAGCAGACAGTCTTGATATGGCTGTTGTAAAAATAGGTCGGGCAGGGGCTAAAAAAACAATCAAAATTTTAAATCACTCAGAAGTAAAATATCCCAAAAATTTAAAAAGGGAAATTGATGATATTATCAATTCTGATATTGTTACTTTTACGGAATTTATTTCTTTGAATAATAGCTTGGGCAAATTTTTTGGTAAGTCTTCAAA
>JAYEHE010000156.1:0-3543 GCA_034659415.1 Candidatus Zixiibacteriota bacterium
ATAAATCAAGCCCGGTATCAAGGGTGCGTCCAAATGATTCTTCTTCGGTTTTTATAATTGTAGAAATATGTTTCTGTTTAAGTATCAGTTCCGGATAAGCATCGCCCATAAGTTCTACCAGTTTCGGAAGCAGTTTATAAATAAACGGTTCATGCATCTCAAGCATCCGTCCATGTCTTGCGGCTCTTCGCAGAATACGACGCAACACATACCCCTGGCCTTCGTTTGAGATTCCCGCACCATCGGCTATTGCAAAAGAGAGGGCGCGGATATGGTCAGCGATTACCTGATGCGAAACAATATGATCTTCGTATTTAGAATTAGTAATCTCAGATATAGCCGCAATCAATCCCTGAAAAATATCAGTCTGATAGTTTGTCTCTGCATTTTGAAGAATCGCCGCAATTCGTTCCAGTCCGGCACCGGTGTCAACCGATGGTTTTGGCAAGTCTAAAACTTTTCCATCCGGCTGTTTGTCATACTGCATAAAAACCAAATTCCAGATTTCAACAAACCGGTCGGTCTCGCCATTGACGGTATGTTCGGGTCCAACGCCGAATTTTTCACCCCGGTCAAAATGAATTTCGGAGCATGGTCCACATGGTCCGGTGTCACCCATCGACCAGTAATTATCTTTTTCCTCACATTTTAAGATTCGTCCGTTTTTTAATTCCGGTGCAATTTTGCCCCACAGTTTGAATGCTTCGTCATCGGTTTCATAAACGCTGGCATATAGTTTATCTTTGGGTAGTTCTAAAACTTTGGTTAAAAATTCCCAGCTATATAGGATAGCTTCTTCTTTGAAATAGTCGCCAAACGAAAAATTACCCAGCATTTCAAAAAATGTATGATGACGGGCGGTAAAGCCAACATTATCCAAATCATTATGTTTACCGCCGGCTCGGATACATTTCTGGCAACTGACCGCTTTGGAGTAATCAACTTTTCTTTGTCCGGTAAAAATATCTTTAAACTGGTTCATGCCGGCATTGGTAAACAGGATGGTTGGGTCATTGAAAGGGATAACCGGTGATGACGGTATCAGTTTATGATTTTTGTTTACAAAAAAATCTATAAATGTTTGTCTTATGTCAGAAGTTTTAATGTTCTATATCCTTATTGAATTCATCTTTTAAATTTTCAAACGCCTCTTTTGCTATACCATAGCTGAAACCACGGCGAGACAAGTAATTATACGCTTTATTACGGGCAGTTTCAAGCTCTAAACGTTCAATAGAATACCATCGTTTTTCCAAAGAGCTGATTGCTAACTTTAATTGGTCTTTTTCAGCCAGTATTTTATCCACAGTAGTTTCAGCCAGTGACCGTTCAATATGTTTTTTTACCAAATGAGCCAGAAGATATGATCTTCCGCATGGTTTTCTTTCAAGAATAGAATTTGCCAATTGGTTGGCGTATTTGTTGTCATTTAAAGCACCGATAGCTTTATATTTTTTAATTACTTCGTCAATAAAATCAGCATTGAATTTTTTCCTGATAAGTTTCAGTTTAAATTCGCCTACTGAGTGTGCTCTCATTGCCAATAATCGAGTGGCTTCTTTATCACATAGATATTTCTCTGATTCAACTTTTAGAATTTTAAGTTGAGACTCTGTTAAGACAATGCCATTTACTAAGTTATGCTTATAAACCGTATCCTGAGCCACAATTAACGGTTGCTCAAGATTTGTAATATTTAACACAACCCCTTTAAAGTTTTTAGAAATTTTGATAAGTTTATAATCAATCATTTAAAAAGAATATAATATTGATGTAAGTAAGACAATATTTATTATTTCTATTTATTTTTATTAAAATAAAGATGTTTGGATTGTATGTTTTTTCTCTTTTGATAAATAACCTATGACTTTATCAATATTAGGTGGTTTTTCATCAGGTATTAAAATCGAATTTGCTCCTTGTTTAAGCAAGTATTTATTGCCTTCATATTTTTCCACTTGATCTTGATATTCAACAACAAAAAGAGGTTGTTTGAGTTTGATTGATTCTTTACCAGCTTCTAGTGTTCCTCCTTTTAATTTTGATTCAACTAATATCATAACATCAGATAAACCAATGATTGTTTTATTGCGTTGCATGGCATTTTGAACATGCCATCCCAATCGTGGTAAAAATTCTGAAATAATGAGATGGTTATTAGGTTCGATAAGATCAAATAAATTATTTTTTAATTTAAAATTTAATATACCTGTAGATAATACAAAAGTTGTAACCCCATTTGCTAACAGAGAATATTGATGGGCCGCCATATCAATACCTTGAGCGTACCCACTAACGATATTTATTTCTTTTTTTACTAATTGATTAACTAGTTCGCCAGTTATCTTTATGCCGCTATCTGAAGCTTTTCTGGAACCGCAGAACCCAACGCTTTTACTATTAAATAGTTCTAAATTTCCTCTTACGAATAAAACAGGAGGAGAATTTTCATTAAGAATATTTTGTAATTTTTTCGGGTATTCGTCATCGCCAATCTGCATTATTTTTATTTCGTGCTGATTTAATTCTTCACTTAAAGCTACACACTTGTCATAACTCTCACTAATTGCTATAGCAGTTTCTTCTTTTAGTTTACATAAATCGATCATATCACTAACATTGAACTGAACAAATTCTTCAATAGGAATATTTTCATTGTTCAATAGTCTAAGCAAAAAGCTTAATTTTTTTTGTCCAATGCCTTTAGTATGCATTAGCTGAAGTATAGCAATTTCTTTATTCATCAATTAACTGAATCACTCCAATTTTTAACACAGGTTAATCCAAATACTTTATTGACACCTTTTTGTTTAAGGTACTTTGCAAATGACCACATAGAAGAGCCGGATTGATATAAATCATCCAATATTATAACGTCGCATCCATCAATATTTTTTGATAAATCGATATTATCATTTACAAGTATTTTATCCCATTCAGCAATTTTCCCATCAACAACCTTAATGTCTTTTAGGGGTGATTTCCTGGTTTTTAATGTAGCATCTATAACTTCTATATTTTCTGTCTGTAAACCCATTGCTAGTTCTTTTGGTAAGTCAAATTTCTTATTAATCCTAGACGGCATATAAATCAATTTCATATTGTTATTATTATTTAATTTACTAAAATATTTTAATGCTTTTTCAAGATGTTTTATTAACTCTTTCATGGATTTTTCACATTGACTATATTTTGCTTTGTAAACAGATTCATAAATGTCAGTACGCTCTTGACCTTTGGAACCCTCCTTAAAAGTAAAATCTAACGCCATACAGAAGAAAATCTCATTATTAAAATAATCTTTAATATTTTTATTTAGTCCTATTAGAACAAATTGTTGAAAATCTTTTATAAAAGATTCAATTTTATTAACATCATTATCAATAATATTATTAAAAAAGGCATATTTAATATGTTTCTTTTTAGAATCTCTCCATCCAGTATTAGATTTCCGCATAATATCCTGCTCAAGTTTCTCAAATAAACGAGCATAACAATCTAAAGTAGTAAATTTGTAATTTCCAGGCTTTTGTTTGTCAAAAT
>JAYEHE010000157.1:0-3537 GCA_034659415.1 Candidatus Zixiibacteriota bacterium
AAAATACAAAACGTGCAGAAAAATATTTGGGAAACAAAAATAAGACCCTGCACGCCCCTCCTCTGGCGGAGGCTCCGCTTACAGCGGGCCGGTGGAAACAAGTTCAGCCTGCCTACCGGTAGGCAGGGGTGACAAGGGTGGTGGGTAGTGAAATATTTGACAAATTAGGAAAAAATGTTGTAATTACGTATTTTTGCTATTTTCTGTCTTCATTGTCAATAAAAATAGACTAATTGATAAAAAAGTCAAAGTAGCTAATAAAAGTAGATATTGGTTGTATGAAACTGTTTTTTGCTCTTGATTATGATAGGGGGTATAAGTAGTACCAAGGACTTGTTTATTTTCTGAATCGTCGTTTTTTGGTATAATTGTTAATACAGTTTGTTCATTTTTAACTAAATTATCACTAACGTCGGTATTAAGCTCAATATCTTGGTTATTTGCCCTAACGGCTGGTAAAATAGTAGCTGGAGAAAGGTGTCTAAGGCCAAATATTTGTACAATTATTGTATGAGAATTATTGGAAATTATAGCAATTCCAGTTTCATTAAACTTGGTATTTAAAATGTTTTCTTTGTGTGTATCACTTTCCATCCAGGCATTTATTGCACTTTCTGTCTGAATCCAGTCTAAAGCAAGATTTTCTCCAATTATTTGATAATTGTAGTTTTCTTGAATAGCTATATCCCAGGGCATTAAGCCATTTGGGTCTTGATGGGAAAAATAGTCGTTATTGATCATGTCATTAACTCGTATTTCAGCAATATGCATCAATGTTTCATTAATGACTAAAGAGGGGATATTTTCTTTTTGACGTTCGACATTAATATTTTCAAAGATATTTTTAACGGAAACTTCTGATGCAGTCACGGTATTTGGCAATAAAAAAAATAGGCAAAAAATAAAGCCTACGCCAAATACAAATTGTATATTATTATTAACTCGTTTCATTTTTTACTTTTTATTTTTATTTTCTAAATTCATTATATCACAATTTAACAAAAAAATCAATATGGAAGACCTTATTAACAAATTGATCGATGAGGATTACTTAAAAACACCTCGAATAATTAAAGCCTTTAAAAAAATTAAAAGAGCAGATTTTTTGATGGATGAACATAAGGAGTATGCAGGTCAGGATCGTCCCATTAGCACAAGCCATGGTCAAACTATATCCCAGCCATTGACTGTAGCTTTTATGTTAGAATTACTTCAGCCAAAGGAAGGAGATACTGTTCTTGATATTGGATCTGGGTCTGGTTGGCAAACTGCCTTACTGGCAGAGATAGTCGGAGAAGATGGTAGAGTATTTGCTATTGAAAGAATTCCTGATCTGAAAAAACACGGAGAAGAAAACATTTCGAAATATAATTTTAAGAATGTAGAATTTATTTGTGCAGATGGCACCAAGGGATATAAAAATGAATTTCCTTATGATAAAATAATAGTAGCTGCAGCAGCAGAGACTGGGATACCTGATATTTTGTTAAAACAGTTGAGAATTGATGGTCGATTGGTCATACCTGTCGGTAAATACGAACAAGATATGGTATTGGTAAAGAAAATTGGTAAAAATGATTACCAAGAGGAAAGGCATAGTGGTTTTCAATTCGTTCCCTTAATTCCTAAGGAGTGGGGAGAGTAAATAAGTTGTCATTCTGAATTTAATTCAGAATCTATAAGTAAGATCCTGAACTTGTTTCAGGGGAGAAATCTTAATAAGTCATGATATAATTGAAACGTTATAGAGATCTCTCCGTTTCAGTCGAGATGAGGATATTGGATAATAAATAATTAAAATAATATATGAAGATTGTAATATTAGCGGGTGGTGGGGGAACTAGATTATGGCCAGTCTCTAGAAAAAGTAAGCCAAAGCAGATCCAACCGTTTATTGGCAATAAAACCTTATTACAAAAAACATACGACCGTGTGAAAAGTGGTTATAAGATCAAAGATATTTTAATTTCAACAAATTACAAGCAATATCCTTTAATAAGTAAGCAATTATCAAAAATTCCTCGTGAGAATTACGTACTTGAGACAGAAAAAAGAGATACGGCTGCGGCAATTGGCTTAGCGGCCACGTATATTGCAAAAGACAATCCAAAAGAAGTGATGATGTTGACTGCGTCAGATCATTACATAAAAAATGAAAAAGAATTTATTAGAATATCTAAATTAGCTGAGAAGATTATCAAAGAAGATCCAAAGCAATCTGTAGTTATTGGGTTAAGGCCCACATATCCAGAGACAGGTTACGGTTATATCAAAATGAATAAGTTGTACAAGCAGTATGACGATGATGAAGTATTTTATGCACAGAAATTTGTGGAGAAACCTGATTTAGCAACCGCCCAGAAGTATGCGAAAAGTTGGGATTATTTATGGAATGCGTCTATGTTTAGCTGGAGAGCTGATTATATATTAAGTTTGTTTAAGAGGTTTTTACCTGATCATTATGAAATATTAATGAAAATCCAACCTGCTTTGGGTACAAAAAATGAAAAAAAGGTTGTAGAAAAGGAGTATAAAAAAATGAAGTCAATCTCTATTGATTATGGTATAATGGAACGAACTAAAAAGATTGTAGTAATACCGGCAAGTTTTGATTGGGCAGACGTAGGTCACTGGCGTGCAGTTAAAGATATATTATCAAAGCAATCAAAAGATAATGTAGTGAGAGGGAAGCATGTAGATTTTGATTCAGAAGGGAGTCTTATCTATAGCTATACTGGCAAATTGGTTGCTACAGCAGGCCTAAAAGACATGATAGTTGTTGATACAGAGGATTGTTTATTAGTGTGTTCTAAAGATAAAGCACAGGATGTCAAACAGATTGTTGCGCAATTGAATAAGAAAAAAATGAAAAAATATTTGTAAAAAAATTTATGGGAAAAAAAATATTATTATTTTTATTTAGTATAGGTATTATTTTAGCAATTAGTGTGGCAGGTTTATATTTCACTAAAATCAATTCATCAGTATCCGATAGTAAGGAAATAGTTATATTTTCTGTACAATCAGGTGAAGGTGTAAAAACCATTGCTGCAAATTTAGAGGAAATGGAATTAATCAATAGTAGTTATATTTTTGAGTGGTATGTATATTTTGGGAGGTTGGAGAGCAAGTTTCTGGCAGGAGATTATGAATTAATGTCTAGCATGAATATAAAAGAGGTAGTTGAGAATTTAACTTTAGGTCAAGCACAAGCAGAAGCTGAGATTACAATTATCGAAGGCTGGAAAAGTGATGAGATTGATAAGTATTTAGTCTCGCAAGATATTATTGAGAGAGGTGCGTTTACTGCAAAATCAAATAAAATAGATACTAGAACAATAATAAAAGACAAAACTTATTCTTTTCTAGATAGTAAACCAAGCGATCAAGGTTTGGAAGGGTATTTATTTCCAGATACATACCGTATTTTCAAAGATGCATCTGCCGTAGATATTATTGAACGTATGTTGGATAATTTTGAAACTAAATTTACAGATCAAATGAAAGAAGATGTAACAGCGGGTAATATGACTGTGC
>JAYEHE010000158.1:0-3532 GCA_034659415.1 Candidatus Zixiibacteriota bacterium
CTGTAAGTCGTAATCAGAGAAGTCTGATTTTGATAATAGTGATATTTTTATTTATTTTTGTGTCATACAGTGAACCTTCGGTCATAAGAGCCGGATTGATGGCATCTATTATAATTTTGGCAGGGATTATTCAAAGGAAATATGATCTTAACAATGTCATTGCTCTGACGGCTTTGTTGATACTTCTTATTGAACCGGCTCAGTTTTTTGAAGTGGGGTTTCAGCTCTCTTTTGTTACCGCATGGGGGATAATACTGGCAGTTCCTATTTACGAAGATATTATAAAACGATACCGGTTATCCAGATGGAGTAAGTATCTGTTTATGATTTTTGCGGTATCGTTGACAGCTCAACTTTTTTCAGCTCCTTTAATTATTTTATATTTTAAACAAATTCCACTTTATTCACTTGCGGCTAATATAATAATCGTTCCGTTAGTTTCGATTGCATTGTTTGGCATATTAGCTCTTCTGATTGTTGATTTGATTTTGCCAATATTAGGACAATTTTTAGGGGGTGTCTTGAATTATTTTTTACTGAAAATTGTAACTGTTATTGAGTTTTTTGGAGCCAATGACAACTCTGTTATAGAGGTTGGAAAACTATCTGTTATTAATTTACTGTTTTGCTATCTTTTTCTGGTTGGTCTAATATTCGCTTATAAATCAATTAAAGTTAGAAGATGTCTTTTGATTTTATTATTATTGTTTTTAAATATAATATTTTTCTCAAAACTATTTTCAGAAGATATCAATACTCAACAGCAAGCAGTTGTATGTAAAATTCCAGGTGGAGAAATTTTGTTTTTGGGGGATGGAGATAAAAGTTGTGATATTATTGTTACTAACTGTCATGGGACTGATTATCCAATTGATGAATATATCATAAATCCATTTTTAAAAGATAAAGGAATTAGTAAAATTGATAACATGATAATTCTTTCCTCTCAGTATGACGGTTTGAAGGGTCTGATTAATGTTGCCGTTGAGTTTGAAGCGGAAGTTATTCATATATCAAAAGGGTTGGAGCAGAGCTTTAAAGATATTTCTTTATCTTTGGATAGTTATCATGATAAATTTTCTGTTAATCTTCTAAAGCCTCTTAGTAAAGTAAAGCCAGAAATTGGCTATTATCCGCTTTCAAACGGTATGTTTGTAAATAGTATCTATTTTAAGGGTTTGATTATAACAAATATAGATGGTTTTGATGCTCAACTTGAGAATTTCTCTGCTCCGATAGATTTATTATTGTTATCAAATCAGCGATACGATTTAAGTGAAATGAATATTTTAGAAATTTCAGATAAGTACAAATATATAATCTGTTCAAAAATTAAACAGAATTTCAATATTGGTCTTTTTAACCAAAAGGGTCACAGTAATATAATTGATTTAAACCAATATCGTATATTTCGGGTGAAATGATTTTTATTTATTCAGTTTCTTTTACTATCGATAACAAATAATCATAAAGAATATAAGCAGTTATCCCGATAATCTAATAGATAGAGAACCACCTATTTGGGGTGGGTAAATATATAATTGTTTTAATTAGAAAGGCAGACATGGGTCTTTCCGGAAATTTAAAAACTGTTGGATTCTCTGATCTTTTGCAGTTACTCTCAACTGGCAAGAAATCTGGATTGCTTGAAGTTAAAACAAGCAGCCGTCAGAAAGAAGTATTCTTTAAGGATGGTAATATTATATATGCATCATCTGTGAACAGCTCTGAGGATTTATTAGGAAATATGCTCTTAAAACGGGGCAAGCTTTCCAAGTCCGACCTTGAAAGAGCCATAACTCTTCATAAACAAACTGGTAGGCAGTTGGGTACTACATTGGTTGATATGAATATTTTTGAAAAAGCTGAAATAGCCGAATGTTTGAAACTGCAAATTGAAGAGGTTGTTTATAATTTATTCTCTTGGCCGAATGGTGATTTTCTTTTCTATGAAGGAGAAAAACCAAAAAATGTGTCGTTCCTGATTGAACTGAATACTATGTCAGTAATTATGGAAGGGACCCGTCGGATTGATGAATGGATGGAAATTCAAAAAGTGTTGCCTCCGGATGATGTTCTGCTGTCCGTAATGAAATCACCTAAGACCAATGCCGAAGAGATAGTGCTTACTCTGGATGAATTCAAAATGCTGGCGTTGATTGATGGCGAACATACTCTTCCAGAATTGGTCGCTATATCTCCCATGGGCGAGTTTGTAAGTTATCGCAGTCTCTATCGTTTAATATTGAATAAGTTAATTGAAGTTAATGGCAAACGAGAGACTGATGCAGCTGATGATGAAAATGAAGAAGAAGTTGTCCTTAAGATTATTTTTGATTTGTACAATTCCTGTTTCTATCGAATTAGAGTTCTTGTCGATGAAATACTTGGGTCAGAGAATACTCGTTTTCCTGCTTTTGTTTCACAGTATCGAAGTGGTCTGTTAGTTTATTTTTCAGGTGTAGATCCAAAATCGGAACTTGTGCCTTCTTTTGAAAAATTTCTTGTAGCAATTAGAAAGGTGCCGGCTAATATAAGAATGTTTAAATTAATGTCCATTTTGGATGTTATGCTTGTGGAGCAACTTGAATTTGTATTTCAGTTGTTAGGAGTTGGTCCTTTTCAGAATGTAACAGGGAAGGTGAAGAAAGAAATTTCTAATCCTTTGGCAGTAAGAAGAGAGATTGTTAAAAGGTATAATATTGAAGAAAACTTTTATCGCACTTTAAAGCGTGCTGATAAAGTTGTGAAAATGGTAAGAGGTTAAAAATGAAAAAAATTATGTTATTCGGTTTTGCCGTTCTTCTAACTGCAACAAATGCAAATGCTGTCAACTTTGCAGTTATAACCAGCCCGCCGATATTTTTAAATGTTTTTATATTAATTCTTGCTTTTGGGTGTATTTTAGGAGCTCTTAGCATTTATAAGCTTGTCAAGGGTGGTAACTTAAGTAAAAGTTGGCAACTTTTTGTTTTTGGTTTTGTAGTTTTAACAATTAGTCAGTTAGGGTATTTGGCTCAAGCTTTTGAAATATTAACACTGCCAATATTTATTATTCCAGCTCTTATGGTGATAACTTTTGGTCTTTTTTTGTATGGAATTATTGAGACAAAAAAGATTCTTGGTTGAATCTTTAAAGTTGACATAACTACATGTAGGATATATAATTATAATTAAGTTAAAATATTTGTTTCGGAAATGAATGTCCTGTAATAAATTATAGATAATATGACAAGAACATTAGAATTAGATGATAGAATAGTAAAATGCCAGAGAATTCTGGATGATGACCCAAATTCACAGATTTTTGCCGCTTTAGCTGAAGCCTACCGCAAGAAAGGTGAACTTGATAAAGCTTTTACTATCTGTAAAAATGGATTAAAAGTTCATTCCAAATATGGTTCAGCTCATTTGGTTATGTCTAAAATAAATCTTGACCGTGGTCTGTACGATTGGGCTGAGATTGAATTGAAAGAAGCGGCGAAAATTGATGGTAATACCCGTCCAATTGAAGTTTTGTTTGCTGAGATTT
>JAYEHE010000159.1:0-3525 GCA_034659415.1 Candidatus Zixiibacteriota bacterium
ATATTCAGGAGAAAATTCATAAGAGGGTAATTCTTCACCACGATCCCATTTAAACAGAACATCTCCTTTGATTTCCGAATTATCTGTCGGTAGAAGTTGAACAGGAATCGCAGGTTTTTTTGAATCGAGAACAAATGTAGCATAAGAAGATTTATCTGATAAATTACCCGCAGAGTCTGCTCTTTGTAAACGCCAATACCAGCGACCTTCGGCAATTGTATCAGGCAATTTATAACTGAGAGTCGGGATAGCCTCAAAAATAGATAGGTTATTTGTAAATAGAGAATCTGTGGCAATATCAAGAATATTATATTCCGGTGCTATCTCGGAGTTGGTTGCTTTCTCTGCGTATGTAAATTCGAAGCCAAAATTTTTGAATTTAACATATTCACTATTGATTGGATAAGTTTGTGTTAAACTATTAGGTTGTATATTATCAACTAAAAATGCTCCTGGTTCCGCTTGCAATGAAGAGGAATCCAAGCCTACATATTTTCTAACACCCCAATAATATTGGTTGTCAGTTAATGAATCTGCCACAGGAATTGTGAAAGTAGTTGATGTTAGCCCTGTGTAAAGTCTGACAATATTTGTAATCAATTGATCTGTTGATATATACAGATTATAAGAATCTCCAACGCCATTCCATTCAAAAGTAAGCATACCATTTTGAGTATAGGTGTTAATAGTCGGAGTAATTAAGTCTGGTGGTTGGTTTTCATTCAAGACCGTAACAACAAATAAACCAGTATCAGACATATCACCACTACTATATGAAATGATGTTTACGGTATTAGTAAGCAGATGTTCAACTGCAGGTGGGACAGTCATCGTTATGCTTAAAGTACTGTCTGAAAATGGAGGTAAGTTCACCGTTTTAAAGGCTGGGTTAAATATCCAATCGGATTCATTATTTACAACAACTGTTATTAAGTCATAAGTATTGCCGTTATTTGAAATAGTGTAATTATAAGGTACTTCATCAGGAGAACTAACTTCGTTGTCAAGTGGACCCTCAATAGCTAAATCATAATAAGCACCGGCAGTAACTTCAACTGATGCGCTTATAATTACGCCTTCATTTAAAAGAGAAGTAGCGGTACAAGTAATTATATTATTATCGCCGGCTAAGGAAGATGACGGAATTGTTGCACTAACCTGGAAGAAAGCTGAGTCATAAGGTTCAAGTATTAGCAGAGAATCTGTTACTGTTCCATTTAACCACATATTGTTATCGTCAATAGAGGCAACAAGTGAATCATAAGCGGCACCAACATTTACAACCCAGAAATCAATTGTTCTGGTAACTCCTGGTTGGTCTTCCAAGTCTTCATCAGGGAAAACTGCCAAGGCATTTAAATTACCAGGAGTATGAGAACTATCCGGATTGAAAATCAGAGAATATTTTTGAGGACCTTCGGCAACATTATATCCCGTTACTCTTGCTTTCCACAGTCCGGGAATTGGGTTCATGATTTGGACAGTTTCAACATTGTTTACTCTGTCATAATCCTGAGTTGCTCCAGCGAATGGCGCTTCAGGGTCAAGTACAAGAGGATGTTCTTCGTAAGAAAATGGATCAATCAAAGCAAGGTCGAGGTCGTTTATCATGGTGCCACCGGAAATAGCTGTTCCACCTGGGTCGTCCCATACTAAAGTAACTCTTAGCATTTCAGGATTAGTAACAGTCATATCAAAAGTATGAACAATTCCAGTAGAAATTTCATTTTCAAAATAAGAAGGTTCGCCAATAGATATTTTATTAACAGCAGCAACCCCGTCAACTTTACCATGCCCATATTGATAATCGGGACCTGCGTTGCCTAAATCTTCGGCAGAATTTATCAGAATACCCTTAATTGTCGAAGGTAATATGGAATCTGTTCCAAATACATTATTGTATTGTTGATGAAGTAATGCAATAGTTCCAGCTACTGCCGGAGCTGACATCGATGTGCCACACATTGTTGTATAGCCGCCACCCGGAGCACAACTGGTAAGACCATAATCTTCACTTGTTTGACAACCGGGACCTACAACATCAGGTTTGATCCTTCCGTCATCGCATGGACCCCATGAAGAAAAACCGGTCATTGAGCTGTTATTGGAATTTATGGCACCAACAGTGATTGTGTTTTTTGATGTACCATAAACGCCAATAGTGCCATAAGTCCAGCCTAAGTAACCGCAATATTTTGTGGAGTAACCTCTTTGGTTTCCTGCAGACCAACAAATAGAAATAGGGTCATAAAGTTCTCCACGAACCATATTGTCAATAGTTGCACATGAATTATAATAATTTCCAAGAGTAGATTGGCAAGATGCTTCCGTAGCCGGATCACCAACACCTAATCCCCATGAGTTAGTACTGATTTTTGCTCCATGAGTGTTTATTGCAGTACCATATTCATTGATAATTTCAGAAGAAGTGCCCCACCATAAATAAGAAACAAGGCGAGCTGCCGGTGCCATACCACGATAATTTCCACCGGATTTAGAGCCATTGCCAATAACAGTTCCTGCAACATGAGTGGCGTGTTCTGCAACAGAAGCGGCGTCTCCAAATTGAATTCGACCAATCATATCATCGTGAAAAATATCAGCATGCCCGCCATCCCATTCGGCAACCCAAACACCGGCTCCGTTTAACGAATAGGGGTAAGCTTGTAATGTTTCTGCTCCTGTATTTTGTCTGGCAGAGTTATTATGTTCTTCCTGTGGAGGAGCAATCTGCTCAATCCATAAAATTTCATCGTAAGTTGCAAGAGTGAAATATGCTGGCTCAGGTAAGATTATTTCAATTGCATTTGTGGTAATATCAAAACCATTTAATTCTGCATTATATTCATTAACTAATTTATCAGCCCAATCGTAAATATCTTCGTCGGCATGAAAAACAAGTGTAAAAAAAACTAAATCTCCACCGCGACGCGCCCAATCACCGATTCCGACATTAGTAATCAAAGGAGATATTTTATCTTCAGGATTAATTTGACCGATATAGCGGATATTATTTTGGTCAAGAATTCTTTGGTCAATATCTTTATTTATTTTTGCTGTATAAGTAAAATTGGGTATGTACTCAAGAACTTCAATGCCGTCATTATACAAATTATCTTTGTCTGCTTCTGTGATAGGCCTATCAAATTGAACGAGGACATGTTTGTTATTGAAGCTTATATTTTTGTTTTGGCTAAGGTCAGTTTGGACAGGAGCAAAATCACCTGTTTTTAATTTAATAGTATAATCATCATTTGCATAAACTTGAGGGAAAAAGAATAAAATTAAAATTGAACATAGTAACACCCTGTTGGTTGTTGTCATTTTTACTTCCTTTAAATTAACCCGATAAGTACGAGCTGATTGATTTATTAATTACACTAATATAACAAAAAAAATTCATTAGTCAATTAGTATCTTGTTGTCTTCTACTAAATTAAACGGAAACGGTTAATTCTGAAGCCAAAGGTTTAACAGATAATCTGAGTTTGGAAATAAGAAGGTGTATATTGATTTTCTTCTCAA
>JAYEHE010000160.1:0-3524 GCA_034659415.1 Candidatus Zixiibacteriota bacterium
ATGTTGACAAAAAAGGCTGAGAAATTCTCAGCCTTTTTTAAAAAAGAGGTATAAATTTTAGAAATTGATAGTTGTTTGTTCGTAAATCCAGAAACCGGATTGTTTGGCATCGCCTTCAAGTCCGGCATAATCATCGTTAGCCATAAACAATGAGGCACCCCATTTCATATTGATGCCTTTAATTCTGGTCGTAGTGACGGTTAAATCAAATTCAGAGCCGATAGTTTTGGTTGGTGTAATACCATCAAAATTGCTGATATAATCTTCGGCGGAACGGAAAATGTGGAAGTTGCCGCCTATACGCCAGCCATCAGTAATATCAAATCCGGCTTTCGCATAAAGATTCATCAAGCCATTAGGACCGCCATGTAAGAAATAGTCCATATAACCATTAAATTTATGGCCTGTATAATAGAGATCGTCAAAAACCTTGTAATCCGAATCTGTCAAATCATCATCTCCGGAAGCTAAATCAACACCAAAGGCAAATGTGCTATTATAATCATTATCCATATCATAGCCAACTTCTAAAGCAACCATATAAGCGGCAATATCAAATTCTGAAGAATTTGGTACAGGAGCTGGTGTTACTCTTGTATCTGGCATGTTGCCGGTTTGATAAGCAAAATCCAGATCAAATGTGAATTGATTATACTCACGAGTATAATATCCGGCAAAAGTCCACCGTTTTAATTGTTTGATATCTGTGGCAAGGGCTGTTGTGTCTGAATCTAATTCGTAAAGTGCTAATAAATCTAAATTCAGTTCTTTTAAATTTAATAAACCAGCATAAATATCAAAATCACGATTATAATCTGTATCATTTAATTCCAAAGCTTTTAGAGTAGCAAGGGTAAAAGTGTAATCATCAGCCTTATACCAAAGCATTCCACCTTCCCATGAACGTCCTACATTATGCCAATCAACAGATCCTAAAAGTCTTTGACTTCCCCAGTTGAATTCAAAACGCCCACCTTTAAAACCGATATATTTTTCATCATTGTCCCAGATAGTCGCTTCTATATAAGCCTGATGCATATCAACATTTTTGCCATCATTTAATCCTGATGACTGTATATCGCCAAATTGGGTGTAATCACCAAAAGTTCTACTGTCCTGGAATTGTACAAAAGCATAAGCATTATTATCAACTTTTGCTTTAATATTAATTCTTGAACGCATCATAGTGAAATCTTGAAAATGGTCATTGTTTGCGTCAAAGCTCTTTCTTTCCATTTCGCCTCTGACTCTAACTTGACCTGTAACTTCTACCTCTGAATCGGCTATAACCGGTACGGCAAAAGTTAACATTAAAGCTAATACCAACAAATACTTAACAAATGATTTCATACTACCTCCTTTGTAGTTTCATAAAATGTTAAAATTTAAGTATTCATCTATTTAATCCAGTTTAACTAAACTGTTGAGATAATATCTCTTAATTTCAAATGTTGCAATATAAAAAAATAATTTTTATCGTGTTAAAAATTGATATATTCCTCTTAGTAAGCTAATGTCTTACTTGACATTTGAGTAATATCTTACATTATTCCTGAAAATTATAAAATTCAAATAATTGGAGTAATAAAATGCCACGTTCTTTTTGTCAAATTACAGATTTTTCCGCAACGGAAGTAAAAGAGGTTTTTGACCTATGTGCAAAAATGAAAAAGAAAGAAATTTCCCCAAAACCGTTAGACGGAAAATCCGTCGCCTGTATTTTTATGAAAGAATCTTTGAGGACCAGAGTTTCTTTTGAGGTTGGTATTAATGAATTGGGCGGGAATCCAGTTTATATTACAGATAAAGAGATAAAACTTGGGCAGAGAGAATCAATTGCCGATGCCGCTTTAGTATTATCTCGTTATCTTGGCATGATAATGATTCGTACTTTTGCTCATTCTGATGTTGAAGAATTAGCTGAAAATGCGTCGGTGCCGATTGTAAACGGGCTGACAGATTTGGTGCATCCTTGTCAGATTTTGGGCGACTATTTTACAATCATGGAACATAAACCAAATAAAGAAAAATATAAAATAGCATATCTTGGCGATGGTAATAATATTACAAACAGCTGGCTTAATTTGGCTTCTATCATACCGATTGAATTCAGAATTGGAACTGCCGAAGATTGTCATCCTGATGCTGACATTATCAAAAAAGCGAAATCAAATCCGGATAGTACTATAATAATTTCCGATGATCCCAAAGAAGCTGTCGATGGAGTCGATGTAGTCTATACTGATGTGTGGGCATCTATGGGGCAAAAAACTCAGGCTGATTTGAAAGCAGAAAAATTGAAAAAATTCCAAGTCAATTCTGAAATTATGAGTCATGCCGACTCCAATGCGATAGTTCTTCATTGTCTTCCGGCTGAAAGAGGAAGAGAAATCACCGACGAAGTAATGGATTCAAAACAATCGGTTGTTTTTGACGAAGCAGAGAACAGACTGCATATTCAAAAAGCAATCATGCTCTTTCTTATGCAACAGATGAACAAGTAAGTTGTAGGCAAGTCTCGAAGTAAATGTCAGGAGGCGTGTCCTCCTGACATCTTTATTTTAAAATTTTATTATATAAAAAAACTATGAAAGAAATATTAAAATATTCAGGTTGCTTTGTCTGTGGCGATAAAAATGATAACGGACTGCAGGCTAAATTTTACTACGATGGCAAAGAAGCTTCTACGGAAATTGAGGCATCTGACAATTTTGAAGGGTATCAAAAAATATACCATGGGGGTATAATCTCAACTGTACTCGACGAAGTAATGGTCAAGGCAATACTGGCTAAAGAAATTTATGCTGTAACAGTTGAAATGACTGTAAGATTTCACAAACCGGTTAGGACGGGAGACAAATTATTTTTCAAGGGAAGAATTGTGAAAAATAAAGGGAGAGTCTATTTTACCGAAGGTGAAGTCAAGCGTACCAATGGTGATATTTTAGCCACAGCATCAGGGAAATATATTGAAGCGGAAGATGAACTAAAAAACCAACTCATGAAATCAATCGAGTAATATTATTGCTTTAAGAGTAATATTGTTACATTTATTTCATAATTCATATTTTAGATTTTCTTCTGATTTTGTCAAATTTATTATCCTGTTGAGGGACAATGCATTAACTTTGTCTGATTCGTTTTGATTATACGGCATTGGAGTTGCTTTAGGTTACTGCATGGATATAAAAAACAAATATAAAAAGCCGCTAACTGTATTTATCTCTTCTTATCAAATCCCCAAATTAGATCCGTTTTTGGAAAAAAACGATTTTTGTGATGGTATGATTTTATTCTCTGTGCCGGAATTTGGGATATTGTTCAGATGTAGAGCCGAAGGGGAATTGATTGATATGGAATTTGCCGCTTTTTTTGCCCTATTAAAATTTATTACTACCGACTTAAAAAAAGAAAAAATTAGAGAAGTAATTATTTGCTCATCTAATCCAGAATTTGTTTTTTCTTTTACCGGAAATAGTCCGAACTTGAAGGCAGATTCTTCACGGATGCAACTTGTAAAAGAT
>JAYEHE010000161.1:0-3523 GCA_034659415.1 Candidatus Zixiibacteriota bacterium
TCGGGATCTTCGTTATAAAAAGATACATTACCACCGGTTACCGGAGTATTAAAAATACGGCAGGCTTCACCCATACCAGCGACAGCTTCGGAAAAACCATAATAAACCTCTGGTTTGTAAGGATTACCAAAATTAAGACAATTTGTAATAGCCAGAGGTTTACCTCCGGAACAAACAATATTACGAGCCGCTTCAGCAACAGCAGATTCAGCGCCAAGTCTTGGATTAATATAACAGTAACGACCATTACAATCGGTTGTCATAGCTAAGGCTTTGTTAGTTTTACGAATCCGCATAATTGCCGCGTCTGATCCGGGACCGATTGCCGTGTTGGTGCGAACCGTTGAATCGTATTGGTCAAAAACCCAGTTTTTGTGACAGATATTAGGAGAGGATAACATTGTTAATAGTGTCTCATTCCAATCTCTATCAAGCGAATAATCACTAAGATTTATTTTTATAATTTCATCCATATAAGAAGGACGTTTAGTCTCACGTTTATAAACCGGTGCTTCACCTCCAAGAACAAGGCTGACCGATGGAATTTGAGAGACAATTTCACCATGTAGTTTGACCGTAAACATACCGTCAGTTGTTACCTTACCTACAAGGGTTGAATCCAGCTCCCATTTATCAAAAACTTCTTTGATTTTATCTTCGTTACCTTTTTTAACACAGACTAACATTCTTTCTTGAGATTCCGAAAGCAATATCTCATATGGAACCATGCCCGACTCACGTACCGGAACTTTATCAATATTTATCTCAATTCCGGCTTCGCCTTTGGCTGACATCTCAGATGATGAACAAGTTAAACCAGCGGCACCCATATCCTGAATACCGACAATTAAATCTTTATCAATAATTTCAAGGGTAGCCTCAAGCAGTAATTTTTCCGTGAACGGATCGCCAATCTGCACCGAAGGTCTTTTTTCTTGAGATTTCTCGCTGATTTCCTCGGAGGCAAACGTTGCTCCGTGAATTCCATCCCGTCCGGTTTTGGAACCGACCATCATAATCGGGTTGCCGTCTCCTGAAGCAGTTGCAGTGGCAATTTTGTCGGACTTAACAATCCCAACCGCCATCGCATTTATAAGAGGGTTGCCAGTGTAGGATTCATCAAAATAAACTTCACCGCCCACAGTAGGGACACCAAAACAGTTGCCATAGTCGCCAATCCCGCGCACAACCCCGTCAACTAAGTATCTAACTCTGGGGTTATCCGGAGAACCGAAACGAAGAGAATTCAATGCGGCAATCGGACGAGCACCCATCGTAAAGATATCGCGTAAAATCCCGCCCACACCGGTTGCGGCGCCTTGATATGGTTCAATCGCCGAAGGGTGATTATGGGATTCAATTTTGAACACGACTGCCAAGCCATCGCCGATATCGACTGCACCGGCATTTTCCTCACCTGCTTTAGCAAGTAAAGCATCGCCATCACGTGGTAGAGTTTTTATTAGAGCAATAGAATTTTTATATGAGCAATGTTCAGACCACATGACCGAGTAAATACCGAGTTCGGTATAATTTGGTTCTCTGCCCAGAAACTTTTTAATCAGTTCGTATTCTTCGTGGTTAATCCCGTGGTTTTCAACCATTTCGGGGGTAACTTCAGGTTGTTTATAAGTAGTTGCCATTTTTTCTCCTTTATCTAAAAAGAGAATATACGGTTGTTGTTGTCAGAGGTCAATTGAGAATTATTAATTATATGGTTTGTAATCAAGGCTATTATGTGTAATATTAATAAGAATAAAATCAGTAATCGGATTATTTGAAGATGGCACAGATTTATCTGAATTAGTTGATGCCAGTTTTTGTGCTCCTCTAATAGGTTTAAATCGAGTTCCATCGGTACTGGTTTTCTGAATGTTTTAATTTGTTAATTATATAGAAGGAGTTAGTCTCATGACAAAAGAATGGACAAGTAAAAAAGATTCGTTTGAAGTAATTGATGTACGGAAATTGACAGGCAATTTTCTCCCGATGCTTCTTAAGAAAGGAAATATTACATCTGTCGGGGAAGGTATATGTGTCGTTCAGAGTTTTGAGCCTATACCTCTTTATTCAGTAATGGTTGATCTTGGTTTTGAATATGTTATGGAAAAAGTTTCTGATAATGAGTATAGGGTATATTTCTACAAGGCAAAAGAGAAACAAGTCAACATGTCCGGAGAAGGTGATATTCCACTAAAACCGACTGCAATGGTAAATTTCAAGAAGATAGACGATTCTCTTGCAAGTATTCTTGTGAATTTCTGGGATCTTATATGGGGGGAAAACTCTGTATTTGAAATGAAATTTAAACTGCTTCTTTCGCTGGCTAACGGCGTGGGCGGTGGTAGATTTCGTCAAGCAACCCGCGAACTCGTGAAAGGTTATGCTGCAGGTGTTACTGTCGCTGAGTTAGATGAGCTTTTTTCCATGTTTGTATGGAACCAGGGGGTTGGCACATTTGCATCAGAGATTGGTCCATCTCCGTTGTTTGCTGCCTATTCGTTGATAAAAGAGCAAGAACAAAAAGGTGTGCCTAAGGCTGATATACTCAAAGAATTGGTTGAACGCTTTGGAGAAAATAATCCACAGGTAGGCACATTATATAAAGGCAAAAAATAGAATATAGATAATCGATATCAAAAAGCACAAAAGGGCAGGATCCCTGTGATCCTGCAAATGATATATTTGTGTCCGGCAGGTGCCCCACCTACCGCAAGACAACTGTTCTTGAAAGGGGCAACCTCAGGGCGTCTGCCGCCCACAAAATTTTCTTTTCCCTGCCTGCTATCAATATTAATTTTTATTAGTTCTGTTGGGTCTTGTCCGCCAACGGCGGATGTGACCCGACAGTTAAGTTTTATCTCCGCCCCGTCCTACACAATTCCCTCAAAAAGCAATTGCCGCAATCAGGTTTGCGGGCTTTGCAGACTGCTCTGCCGTGGTCAATCATCAGATGCGTAAAAATTATCCAATCAGCATACTCAATAATTTTAATTAAATCTTTTTCAACTTTGACCGCATCTTTTTCTTCAGTCAATCCAAGATGTCTTGAGATTCGACCAACATGCGTATCAACCACGATTCCTTCGGCAAGCTTAAATCCTTCGCCAAGCACAACCGAACCGGTTTTACGTCCGACTCCCGGAAGTTTTATCAGTTCCTCAAGGGTTTTAGGAATCTTGCCTTTGAAATCTTCCAACAACATAATAGCAGAGTTTTTGATTGATTTAGCTTTTGAATTATGAAAACCGGTGGAATAAATATCTGCACCCAACTCTTTCAGATTTGATTCGGCAAAATTTTTCATGGAACGATATTTTTTGAATAACGCAGGAGTAGTAGCGTTGACTCTTTCGTCAGTACATTGAGCCGACAAAATTGTTGCCACCATCAGTTGATGCACTGTTTTATAATCAAGTGAACACTTGGCATTAGGGTAATTTTTTTTTAGAAGTTTGATTATTTCCTTAGTGCGGGTGATTTTATTTTTTAATGATTCTCTTGGCATCGTTACTCTTGGCAA
>JAYEHE010000162.1:0-14116 GCA_034659415.1 Candidatus Zixiibacteriota bacterium
CAACGGGTTGGAGTGAATCTGAAGATTCACCCATCACAATCTACAAGGCACCTCACCCCTTAGAAAACTTACCGATAGCACACTCCGCCATCGGTTAAAAATGCGCCACAGGCGTACGGAACATAATTGAACAGTTTTTCAACAAGCCCGAAAACAGGAATCCAGATTCTCTTATTTTTTTATTTCAAATTTTATTGCGTAGGCAAATCACGAACAAAGACAAAGAGAACCTTGATTCCCTGTCGGAGTCGGGAATGACAGGAAAAACAAAATTCACGGACAAGATTGTTAGATGCTACAACCATTTCTTTTTACGGAAATATATAACCAATACAAAAGTTACAATTAGCATTATCCCAAGAGCTATAAAATATCCAAATTTCCAATTTAGTTCCGGCATAAATGCAAAATTCATTCCCCAGAGACCTACTAAAAAAGTTGGTGGAATAAAAAGTACAGTAAATATTGTAAGAAATTTAATAATTTCATTGGTTTTGGTTGAAACAGAAGAATAATATGTTTCCAACAAAGAATTAAGAATTTCACGATGAAAATCCGCAATATCATTTATACGCATAAGATGGTCATAAATATCAGAAAAATAAACCGCCGCCGTTTTACCTATTAAATCGAAATTCTCTTTTGCAAAAAGTTTGACTACTTCTCGTTGTGGCAAAACCATCCTTTTTAAATGAACAATATCTCTTCGTAAAGTATAAATAGATTTAATAGTGTCTTCATCTGGCTGACCCAATACATCTTCTTCGATTTGGTCAATTTCATATTCAAATATATCAAGAGTGCTGTTATAATTATCAATAATAGTATCAATTACAGCATGGAAAAGAAAATCCACACCTCTTGATAATAATCGTTCATCTTTTTCTGCACGACTGTACAGGTAATCGAAAATACGATGGTCATTATAGTGAACCGTTACCAGATAATTCTTGTTTAAAAACAGATCAATTTCTCCAACCTTTAACCCTTCTTCACGACCTATAAAATCTACAATCTGAAAGACCAAAAAGAGATAATTACCATAATTATCAATTTTGGTACGAGGATGCTCAGAGATTACATCTTCAATCGCCAAAGGATGAAAATGGAAATCGTGGGTAAGAACATATAACTCCTGGTCTGTTGGCTGACATAAGTCAATCCAAATAATTGATTCTTCATCTTCAACCAATTTATCAAAATCCTGAACACCTTCAAGAATTTTTATCGGTTCACCTTGCTTATAGAGGAACGTCTTAATCATACTTTTTCCTCATCTTCCATATAGACACCTTCTTCACTAACTTTATCAAGAATTCTTTCCTTCTCATGCTCAGAACTAATCGTTCTAATAGATACTTTCTCAAAGTGGAGATAAATATACCCTAATATAAAAATCGGTAAAAAATCAAGCATATGTAGCGCCAAAGCAAACATAACAGCATCACTTTTACCTACAGAGAAAGCAGCCAATGAAGAACTTACAGCAAGTTCAAAAGTTCCTGCATTCCCCGGTGTTATAGGTATCATTACCGCCAAAGTATTTATTATCATAATAGCGGCGGCGGCGGCAAATGGCAAATCAAAATTAAAAGCGAGAAGTAGAAAATAAATTACTAATGTATGGAAAATCCACGAAAGGATAGAATAAAGCATCGAGCTTATAACATTCTGACTTGACTTCAGCAAATCCATACCTTTGATAAAAGAACGGATGAATTTGGTCAAAGTTATATAAATTCCAGGATGTTTTTCGCGTAGATGAGTTCTCCACAAATTTTCTAATTGCGTTTGATAATGAATAATTAAGAAAATAATTAGCAACACAAACAGAGTCACGCCCAAAATGACAACTGAGAGAATTCGATATTTTTCTGGAAACGCAAATGCTAACGATGTGATAAACAGAAAAATGACTAAACTAATAGCATCAAAAATTATCTCGAGCAAAATAGTTGAAAAAACAACTGTTTTCCTAAGACCTTCATTTTTAGAAAACAAAAACAATCTTCCAACTTGCCCTGTTAAAACTGGCATCACAATATTTAAAATTTGACCGGCAGAAAAAAGAGTTATTGCCCTAAATACTTTTATGTCTTTTTGTTGTGAAAGGATAACTCTCCAACGTAATCCTTTTACAAAAATAAAGGAGAAAGTACATATAATAGACAGAGTAAGATATAAATAATTAATCTTACTGAACATCTTTTCAATTTCAAGGAGACTAATATCTTTCAGACAAAAAGCCATTAAGACAATTGCCACCAAAGATCCCCAAAATTGTTTCTTTTTCCAAAACATAATCATTCACACCAAATCCTATTTAAAAAATAAAGATAGAGTCAGAAGGGAAAATGTCAAATTAAAAGAAATCTAAAATGAAATGTAAGTTGTTATATTACAGCTACAAACTCTTTTTTTATCCATCCCCGACGCTTATTTTCCAAAAGAACATTATAATAATTACTTGTTTCTGATATTATCTCAATAACCATCCCCGATGCTCCCTCAAGTTCAACATCAGATTGTTTTGAGGGACCGGTATATATAGTAGAGTTAGTATCTGAGATTATCACACCACGCTGGGTTAAATAATCAATCCGATATTTGTAAGTAGTTAAAGAACCTATCAGAATAAATAAAATAAGTGAAATTATAAAAAGCGATTTAGTCAAAGAGCCTGTATATCTTAATCCATTTCGTAATATTAAAATTAAAACCATTATGATAAAAATCAATGAAGAAAACCATGCTAATTCATTTAATTTATACATGGCAACTAAAGATTCAAAAAAATTACTAATAGGATTCAGTGCCACCCCTTCCATCTGAACCTGTATATAATTTTTGGCAAATTCAAGATTACTAATAATATCTTCATCGTCCGGATTTAGTCGATTGGCTCGATAATAATTGAGAATTGCATAACCTAATTCCCCGTTTTTAAAATATGAATTAGCCAGATTAAAATATATCTCTGAAGATTCTACATCCCCTGACAAGATTCTTTCATATATAGCAATAGCACTGTCAAACTTTTTTTGTTCATAAAAATTATTTGCCTGTTCAAAATCCTGGACAACATCTGCAAACGCTAAACTTGTAGAAAACAGGACAACAGATATAATTAGTATTGACAGTTTATGTCTTTTCAAAACTTACCCTTTCCAGTGCCGTCATTATCTGCTCTGCATCTTTTAATGATATATCAATATCATCTTTGGAAATTGACGCCGGTGCAAATCGTGCAAAATCAGCCTTTTGCAATAAATTTTTAATTTCTTCAGAAAGCATTTCATCAGCTTTTTGAGAAATCAGATGCTCGCCAATAGACTCTATTGTCAATCCATGAGGTGATACATTAAGCTTGTCAGCGATATACGCTATTAAGGTTAGGCTTATCTCTGCATAAAATTCCGATACAGTTTCAATCCTTGCCATTGACCGAGCTTTTGAAAGACGTTTTTTAGCCATTTTAGAGGCTCCCCGCGACCTCGCTAATCCCTGATTGGCTGATAATCTATCGTTTCTCTTTCTTACAAAAATCATTCCTGCTAAAAGAATAACAGGCAAACCATTTACTAAAAGATAAAAGGGAGAAAGAAAAATTATGCTTCCCTTATCTGAAATATCGCCAATCTCCCGCTTAATATAGCGAATATCTCTGGCTTCTGAACCGATAGTCAAACCAGGTGAGACATAAGGAACTTCGCTTGAAGCTACATATCCTTCGGGTTTAGTAACTTTTAATTTAATCGGTCTGGTAGATATCTGCCTATATTTTTTTGCAATCGGATCAAAATAGTTATAATAAATTGCCGGAATTTCCAAATTGCCGGGACGTTTTGGAAGAAAGGTTTCTTCGAAAATTTTTCGTCCTCCCATTCGGTCATTACTTTTTGTCACATTTTCATTAATGGAAGCACGATAAACTCTGAAATCATTACTTTCTGGAATAAACGGTTCAGACACTGATTTAACATTTCCCGTACCACTAATATTAACAGTTACTGTTACTGGTTGATCAATCTCGACAGTTGATTTATTGGCAATAGCACTTACCTGAAATTTCCCGATTGAACCGGTAAAATTATCCGGCTTACCTTTTGTTGGCAACGCTTTGACATTTACCCTAATAGAATTACTGCGTACCGTAACATCAACCCCCCTACCAAAGAAATTCCCTAAAGCATCAAATGGGTCACGACGTCTATTGTTTCTATTGGCAATTGTTGTTTTAATTGCCGCTCTCCCAATAGTTAAGTCACCGGTATGAGTAGGGAAAAGAGCATATTTGCGTTCAATAATTTTATATTTTCGATTATTTATTCTTTGATAATATGGTGCTTTATTACCGAGAATTTCAGTCCAAAAACCTGTTGTAGTCGGTTCTGTTAGTTCAGGACTACCATAATATTGAACTGCTATGAAAAATTTTAATGTTAAAGTAACCTGTTCACCAACAAACGGTTTCTTTCTGTCAATTTCAGCTTCAAGAAAATAATCTTTACTTTGTCCTTCGGAAGTTGTCGCTTTGTCTTCCAATTTTTCAGATACGGTAGAACCTTTTTTTAAAACAGTAAGATTTACAGAATTCCCTTTATATCTTTTATTTTTATAAACTATAGCAATTTGTTCTATTGGGAAAACCCCTGGTTTGGTCGGAATTATCATAAATTGATAGCTGTTGGATGCTGTTACTTCGCCATTTACAATACTTATATTGGTGGAACTTCCCTGATTATACATCTCAAACATCGGTAGAGTTGGTAATTGAGGTGCGGGTAAATTCTGGCTTTTTCCAGATACAACTACCCGTAACATCGCCTGTTCATCCAAACCGATAGTATCACGATCTAAAGAAACTTCAACCGAAATCTTCTCACCGGCAGAAACTCCCGTTACAATTACTGAAAGAAATAATACAATCAATAATAAAATTGTTTTTACATATCGGCCCATATTAATATTTACCAGTCTTTTCCGGAATAGTTTCCTCCGGCTTTAACTCTTTTTATGTTTTTTTGAATATCCTGTTCATCTTTTAGAGCATTTAAGATTCTTTCCGCATCTTCTTTACTCATTTCTTTTGGTTCTTCCTGCTTCTGTTGTTGCTGTTCTTTATTTTGGTCGTCCTGTTTTTCCTGTTGTTGCTGTTCTTGTTTCTGTTGTTGGTCTTGTTGCTGTTGTTGGTCTTGTTTCTGCTCTTGTTCTTTTTGGTCTTGTTTCTGGTCTTGTTTCTGGTCTTGCTTTTTATCCTGCTTTTGTTTCTCCATTTGTTCTTTCAATTTTTTTCGAGCTAATTCCAAATTAAATTTTGCATCCATATCTTTAGGATTCAGGCTTAAACTTTTTTCAAAACTTTTGATTGCGTTCTGGTAATCCTGCATCCTGAAATGTGTATTACCAAGATTAAAATGAGCTGAAGATTCCAAATTTATATCTGTTGTTCTAAGGGAATTATTTAATATTTCCACAGCTTCCTCAAATTTACCTTCTTTGTGCAGAGTACTGCCAATATTGTAATTTAACTCCGGAGATTCAGGTATTTCCGTTTCGGCATTGCGATAATATTCCATAGCTTTCTTATAATCATTTTGTTTAAATGACTCATTCCCTTTTTTTACAAGAGAGATATAATCTTCAGCAGTAATGTTAGCTGAAACAAATAATAAAGCTACAAAAACAAACAGTATTCTGTTAAGCATTATCACCTCCGATTGTTTTTTTTCTTTCTGGCAGGAAAAATTCACCTACAACTAAAAGAATTACCAACAACAACGGGAATTGGAATCGGTCATCATATTTTGTCACCAGAGTTCCTTCGAGTTCTTTTTTCTCTAATGTAGAAATCTCTTCAAATATTCTATCAAGCTCTATTTCTCCGGAAGTTGCATGATAATACTTGCCCCCGGTAGTTAGGGAAATTTTCTGAAGTGTAGTTTCGTCAAGTCGTGAGACAATAACATCACCATTGCCATCCTTTTTAAATCCAACCTGAGTACCATTACGATCCAAAACAGGAATTGGCTCTCCAGCAGGATTTCCGATACCGACAGTGTAAATTTTTATCCCCTGCTTACCGGCTTCTTCGGCAGCATCTTCAATACCGCCCTCGTGATCTTCACCATCGGTTAACAGTAGTAGCACTTTATGTTTTTTCTCTTGTTGATTAAATGCTTTTGACGCTACTTCCAAAGCCGCTGTCAACGATGTACCTTGCACGCTTACCGATGAATGATCTATTGCATCTAATAAAAATTTGGCGGCAGAATAATCAAGCGTCATAGGACATTGAATAAACGCTTGTCCGGCAAAAGCAACCAACGATATTCTATCCCCTTTTAATCTTTCAATAATCCCCAAAATTTCCAATTTGGCTTTTTCCAGACGGCTTGGTTTCATATCCCTGACCATCATAGAGTTTGAGACATCAATAGCAACAACTATATCAAGTCCTTCCCTCTCCAACATTTCAAGATGAGTTCCAAACTGTATTCTGGTCAATGTTATGGTCAGAAAAATTAAAGCAATTATCAATAGGATTGCTTTGGTTCTTTGTCTGGCAAAAGAAATATAGGGTGAGTTTTTCATTATTAATGGAATATCACCAAACATTTTCAATAATTTCTTTTTACGAGCCAGAGAATAGAACATGAATATTGCAAGGACTAATACGCCTGCTAAAAGTATAAAATTTTCGGGAGCCGCAAAACGCATCTATATTCTCCTACGGTAATTTTCTGAAATAAGTGTTAGCAAAAATTATCTCCAATATCAAAAGGAACATCCCTAAAAACCCGAAATAATGAAAAAGTTCTTTATATTGAATATGCGACGCAACTTCAATTTCAGTTTTCTCCATATTATCTATTATACCGTAAATCTGTTCCAATTCTTCACCACTTCGGGCACGATAGTATTCCCCATTCGTTTTAGCGGCAATTTCCTTTAATGATTTTTCGTCAATTTTAGTTGGTTGATATACATACCGTTTTCCGAACAGAGGGTCCTGATATGGGAACATTACATTTCCTTTTTTACCAACTGCAATAGTATAAATCTTAATATCAAATGTTGCCGCCAAATTAGCCGCTGTAATAGGATCAATCTCACCGGCATTGTTATCACCGTCGGTTAGTAAAACTATAATTTTCGATTTTGATTTGGATTCACGCAAACGGTTTACAGCAGTTGCTATAGCCATTCCAATAGCTGTTCCATCTTCCACTAGTCCAAAATCAACCTGATCTACAAAATTCAGAAGTACGCCATAATCTGTCGTAAGCGGACATTGTGTATAAGCGTATCTAGCAAATACCACCAAACCGATACGGTCATTAAGACGTTTATTAATGAAATTTTTAATTTCTTCTTTAGCAACATACAAACGATTGTTAGGCTTAAAATCTTCTCCTTGCATCGATGATGACACATCCAGAAGAAGCATGACATCGACACCCTCTGATGTAACTTCCTGATATTCAGTGCCGCTTCGCGGACGGGCAAAAGCGACAATCAACAATACAACAGCAGTTAATCTCAAAACAGTTAGAATAAATCGTAATTTTTGTTTTTTGGTACGGCTGGCTTGTTTAACGATTCTGATATCGGAATATTTTATAGTTACAGATTTGAATCTTTTTTTTCTCAAGTGGTAAGCTATCATTGATAGAACTAACAAGCCACCAACTATAAATATAATCCATGCCGGTATATAAGTATCTATCAGGTCAAAAATATTCAGAGACAGTCCGGAGAATTCTATATTATCCATCACTACCTCCTACTTCAATCATATTTTCCGGTTGTTTATTTTTTTGAAGTTCTGCTTGTTGTTTTTTTTCATGATCAATACGAATCAATTCAATTAACTCATAGACAAAATCATAATCCTTGTTCATCCGACCGTTTTCAGGTTTTAATTTTGCAAATTTAATCAAATCAGCGTATTGTAAAAATGTTTTATTTCGGTCAAACAGATCATGCGGTAAACTGATATCAACAAAACTTTCCAAAAATTCTTCTGTAGTCATATCAATTACGTTAACTTGAAACATTTTACCCAAATACGTCCGTGAGATTTCCGTCAGCTCGATATAATACTGCTTGAATAAATTTTGCTCTGGCAACCCTTTTTGTTTGAGAAGTACAATATGCTCAAAAGCAATTTCCCAAGGCGGACGCTTGTCTAAAATCTCTTCTTGTTCTTCTTTGCCTCTAAATTTACGATAAAGAAGATACCCGCCTAATAATAAAACAAAAAATGCAACCGCCCCCCATATTATATACGGCGTATAGTTAAATTCAAATTCGTACTGCTGTTTTAAAGGTTTTATATCAACCGAATCACCCGCATTTTCAAGCATCGACATAACATTGATAGGTACAGATTCTGAAAACATTACTTTCTGAATACTATCAGGAAGCATAAATCCAACTGGAACGGGCGGTATTATATATTCACCTGTCGTAAAAGTAGATAGTGAAAAAACAGATTCTGTTTTTTTTCTTCCATCCGGTAAAATTGAATTTTTATCCTGCTGATAATCCTTAACATCAAAACCGCCTAAATTTGCTCCAAGCGGCGAAGGCAAATACTCATAGGTGGAGTCATAAATTATTTCAATCTTATAACTAATCAAATCACCGATATAAACCTCAGAACGGTCAACCGATGTTACAATTTCTATCCCTGGTAAAGAGTTAACCGTATCTGCCGGAACTTGAGCAAAACAGCTACATGAAATAACAATTATAGACAGAAATATGATATATGTTTTTAATATTTTCATTTTTATTTCACGTTATCATCAAAAAATTTAACTTTTTCTACTTCTGCAAGAGACTGTAAATACTCGCTATAAGCAGTCTCCATTTTTTCTCTTTGGTAATCCATAAAGACCTGAGTCTTCACAGAATCATAAGGGACATCTTTGTAAACTGTGGATTTCCTTGATGTGTAAAAATTAATTACATCCATAGAATCAATTTTAACATTCGGAATAACTTTTTCAGCTACGTACTTATCTACCAAAATCTGTTTTTCAATATCACGAAGTTTTATTTTCACAGCTTCATCTTCAATATAATTTTCTCTGACAGCCGCCCGATACATCAATTCCATCCCAACATAGTTATGGATAAAATTAAGTTTTGCTTCTTTGTGTATAAGTTGTTTTTGTAATTCAGGGGATAATTTTTGTATTTCCTGTTCAATCTCTGAGAGCCAAACAGGACTGGTTCCCACTCGTGCAACTTCAACATCACCAGCAATCTTTGGCTTTGTATCTACATCTGTCAGTTGATTTAGCTGTCGTTTAGCATCAAGCATACGTCCCATTTTCTCAAAAGAAGCAACTAAATTTTTATTGGCAATAGAACTATAAGATGCCTCAGGATCTAAAGACCTTGCTCTCACATAGTAAGCGGCGGCGTTCTCATAATCTTTTAAATCTTCAAAATATAATTTACCAATCAAATAATTTATATTCGCCCTGGTTTTAAATTCCAAAGAATTATCATCAAGTATTTTTTTATATTCATCAATAGCCGCATTAAATAATTTGTTGTCCCTTAGCTCTCCCGCAAGTTTTTTATGTAACTCTATATCTACCGGGCTGGTTGATTCCATACAGGACAAAAAGTTAAATATTACTAAAAGTAATAATATTATAAATTTCTTATACATCTAATGTCTTTTCTCTCTCATTTTGAAGAAATTTATTAATGGTAAAATATATGACCGATCGGTCCTAATATTAATAAAATCGAGATTGATAAGCTGAAAGCCTTTTTTCAATGACATATTATTTTCGTTCGCCTTAGCCGAAAATTCTTTTCTGAATTTTTTTGAGCCGGTATCAATTAAAAAAACTTCGCCAGTCTCAGCATCTTCAAGCTCTATCATACCAATATCATCAAAACTCATCTCTCTTGGGTCAGTGATTTTGACTGCTATCACATCATGTTTATTATTGGCAATCTGCATCGGCTTAAAGAAACCGTCCGAAAGAAAATCAGATATCAAAAAGACAACAGATTTTCGTTTGATAACTTTGCTGAAATATTCCATCGCACCGCTGATATCAGTACCGGTTCCTTTAGGACGAAAATACAAAATTTCTCTAATTAACCGCAATACGTGAGACTTCCCTTTTTTCGGTGGGATAAACAGTTCAATCTGGTCGGTAAAAATTATCAAACCTACTTTATCATTATTTTTAATAGCGGAAAAAGCCAAAAGAGCACACATCTCTGCGGCAGTATCATTTTTGAATCTATCTTTAGTTCCAAACTGACCCGATAGAGATGCATCAAAAAGGAGAATTACCGAAAGCTCCCGTTCTTCTTTGAATTTTTTAATATGCGGGTATCCTGTGCGGGCAGTCACATTCCAGTCAATTAGACGGACGTCATCCCCTGGTTCATACTGACGCACTTCCTCGAATTCCATTCCCTGCCCTTTAAAAGTTGAGTGGTACTCTCCCGAGAATAGATCGTTTACAAGTTTTTTAGTTCGAATTTCAATTCTACGAACTTTTTTTAAAATCTCTTTTTGAATCATATTTATTACGGAACTTCTATAGCATCAAAAATCTTTCTGACAATATCATCACTGGTAATCTCTTCCGCTTCCGCTTCATACGTTATCAATAAACGATGGCGAAGAACATCGGCACCGATTGCTTTTATATCTTCAGGAGTAATATAACCTCTACCCTTCATAAAAGCATGTGCCTTAGCGGCGAGATTAAGGTAAATTGTAGCTCTCGGTGAAGCTCCAAATGAAATCAAATCCTTCAAATCCTTCAATCCGTATTTCTCCGGCTCTCTCGATGCGAAAACGATATTGATAATATATTCTTTTACTTTTTCATCAACGTAAACTGAACGAACAACTTCCCTCGCCCGAATAATATCCGCCGGTGAAATAACTTCGTTAATTTTATCAAGAAGTCCTTCGGTGTTACGATCCATAATTTCACGTTCTTCGGCTGGTGTTGGATAATCAATCTTTAACATCAACATAAAACGATCAATCTGTGCTTCGGGAAGCGGATAAGTACCTTCCTGCTCAATAGGGTTCTGAGTAGCCAACACTAAAAAAGGTTCTTCAAGAAGAAAAGTTTCAGTACCAATTGTTACTTGTCGTTCCTGCATCGCTTCTAAAAGGGCGGATTGAACTTTGGCAGGTGCACGATTTATTTCATCAGCAAGAATAATATTGGCAAAAATTGGTCCTTTTTTAACTGTAAACTCAGATTTTTGCGGGTTATAAATCATTGTACCAACCAAATCAGCCGGAAGCAGATCGGGCGTAAATTGAATTCTTTGAAATTTGGTCTTGATTGCCTCTGAAAGGGTGCTTACCGAAAGAGTTTTAGCGAGTCCCGGCACACCTTCAATCAAAATATGACCATTAGCTAATATTCCTATTAACAGTCTTTCTATCAGATATTTCTGACCGACAATTCTTTTGCCAATCTCCGAATTGAGTTTTTCAACAAAAGTTGATTCTTGCTCAACTTTCGCCTGTATTTCCTGAATATCAGTGTGCATAAATCCTCCAAATTATTTTAATTACATATTTTCAAACAAATTTCTAATTTCACTCTCCAGTCGAATAGTTTCACCTGGCGAAGATTGAAGTGGCTGGTATCTGTCTTTTTTTGCTTTTAACAGCCAATCTGTTAAATTCTCTTTTTGCAATTGAGTCAATTTTGTTTCATCTATTTTTTTTGTAATGTTTTCATCGTCAACCTCAGACAAATCCAGTTTATATTCATTCATAAAAAACTCAAGTAATATATTATACAGTCCCGATTGAAATTCTTTCAAATTAGAACCTGCATTATTTTTAATTTCAGATAATTTTTCCAAAAAAACTTCTCTATTAGTTTTTTCTGGTTCAGATATCCCTTTGTTTTTTTTATTTTTGACAATTATCACAGTCAACAATATTCCAACCGAAATTAAAAAACCAAACAATATTATATAATACGGATTAACCCCTTTTGATTTTTCAATCGGAATAGGTGCGGCAACAGTAACTGTCATCATTTCCGTCACCAGTTCTCCTTCGGTACTATCAGCATATTTAAGATATTTTACATTTATTGGCTCAATAACAGCTTGCCCTGATTGGGTTGGATATAAAATAAATTTGAATTTCTTGGTTGTTTTTTCGTCCTTACCAATCCCGATTGAACTAACTCTTGAAGAAAGCGTGCCTGCTTTTAAATAGTTGAAAGTTGGATTAAGCGGTTTATTAAATATATAAGCATGAGGCGGACCATCCCACTTGACAATTATTTCAAACAGAACTGAATCTTCATAATCGATTTCAAATTTATCGAGTGACTGCGAAATTTCTATAGTCTGCCCAATTAACGGACATAATAACAATATCAATAACACAAAAATACTTATTCGAACATTTAACATTTTTTAATCTAATCAAACCTCACCAAGTTACAGTTTCAAAATTATACTATTTTTTTGAAATTTTGTTTCATATCAAGCAGCTAAAAGTGCAATAATCCCCATCGCCATTCCAAGTTTTAATGAGAGTGTACCTATTCTCAATCTTTTTTTATCAGGTTGCCACAGCAGAATAGTTAACACTATCAGAAGCGGTATATCAATAATATAAATTGTAATAATTTCATAAACAGTTCCAAACCAGCCTTTCCAAACCGGTACAATAGTTAAGACAAACAAAATCAAAAAAAGTAACATCGATAACCAAAGAGTAAACCGCACACCGATTATTTGAGGAATAGTTTTGATTTTAACCTGCTGATCACCTTTGATATCTTCGACATCCTTTATCATCTCGCGAATAAAATGAAACAAAAATGAAAAAACAGCCGGAATTATCGGACCTGGAAGTTCAAAAGCCTGATTGATATCAACTGCAACACCACCAGTCAAGAAAGTTAATGCTCCCAATATGCCAATAATAATATTACCTATCAAAATTACTTTTTTAAGAAAGAAATTATAGAGTAGCAAAAGAATAATAGCTGAAAAAACCATAATGATAACCTCAGCTGAAGTTAACAATGAAATTCCGATAGCAATCAAATTGAAAAGAATAGCAAGAAATAAAGCATATTTTCGAGAGACTGTCCCCTGCACTAAAACCCTATTAGGATGATTAACACGGTCAGATTCAATATCCAATAAGTCATTAACAATATTCCCTGCCGCACAGGCAAAATAAGCTGATAATGAAGCCATAAATGGGAAAAAATAGGACGGTTTATCACCAGTCAGATAGGCTCCGATTAACACGCCCACTAATGCCATCAAACAGTTTATTGAACGACTAATTTTTATTGTTTCTAATAGTTTAGCCACAAAAAATGATAGCTAACCAATATTAGCAGGTCAACAAATTATATTTCAGATGAAAAATCTAATATTAAACGTGCCTGATTGAAACTTATATCCTGGTTCCATCCGACAGATATTTTAATATCTTTCTCCGAATCAAATAATTGCACTCCCAGTCCATAGCCCGACTTAAAACTATCTTTTGTTTCTATCTGCTGAGCCTGATTATTCAGCCTATCATTTAAAAACGCAAAATCGTAAAACAGAAATGCTTTTATTGATGAATACTGCAAACTGGGTTCAAAATTTAAAATTGCTGTTCTTATTACAGCAAATTGGTCATTGCGATAACCACGCAGGTAATTATTACCGCCTATAAAATATTTTTCTGATAATGGCGGAAGTGATTCGTTTGTTTCTAACCCATAATATCTGATTTTCACTATTGAATAAACCTTGGAAAACAAATTAAAGTTAAACTGATTTTCGATATTAACTCTTGTCTCATTAAAAGCTATATTTTGATTTTCAGGGTTACTGTCATATTTTCTATATCCGAATGTTATGTTCCAGTTGGAGTATAAAAAAGGAGCTGTCAGATTTTCTGATAAATATCCTCTTTCAATACCAAACTTCAGATTATAACTATTGTACGATAGTCCAGTTAAATCAATCTCTGCATTTTTCCAACTAATAGAAAAACTTGTATTAAAATTATTATTAATTTCAAAACCATATCCTGTATTTAAGTTGAATTCATAAAACTCAGATCGAA
>JAYEHE010000163.1:0-3508 GCA_034659415.1 Candidatus Zixiibacteriota bacterium
GTGGCAAACCTGCAACAAATATTTTCCGGTTGGTTTTTTAGGAAACATCGTATAAAAAGTTGCCGCCTCGGCAATCTCTAATGCAGGGACATCTATTACTTTACTAAGTTCAATATACAACTCATCGTCAACATAACCGAGCTGTTTATAGGCAACTGTTAACGCCGGAAGAATCGCAGATTTTTTCGAAGGATACTTCGCTGCCTTTTCTTTTATAATTTTTACTGATTCTTCATTCAGCATCATCTGTCAACTTCTCCTAAAACAATATCAACAGTACCAATTGCACAAACAACATCAGAGAGTAATCTCCCCTCAACTAACTTTGGTAACGCCTGCAAATTAATGAAGCTGGGCGGCCTAACTCTTACGCGATGCGGTTTATTGGTCCCATCTGATGAAACATGAAATCCGAGTTCACCTTTTGGAGATTCAATTGGCATATAAACTGTTCCTACCGGTGGCTTGAACCCTTCAGTAATAATCTTAAAATGGAAAATCATTGATTCCATCTTATAAAGAATATCCTCTTTGGGAGGTAAAACCACACCTGGAACATGTGCCCGATAAGGACCTTCCGGCATACCGTCTAAAGCTTGCTCAATAATTCTCATTGATTGGCGAATTTCTTCCAATCGAAGCAAATATCTATCATAGGCATCACCATTTTTACCTACAGGAATATCAAAGTCAAAATTTTCATATCCCGTATAAGGATTTGCTTTACGAATGTCATGCTTTATTCCGCTTCCTCTTAACATAGGACCAGAAAGTGAATAATTGATAGCATCATCGGCAGAAATTACAGCTACATTTCTTGTACGCTGAATAAATATTTCATTCTTAGTCAGCAATTTTTCGTAATCAGACATTCCTTTTGGTACTTGCTCTAAAACATGTCTTACTTTTTTATCAAAATCTACCGGTAAATCATGGGCTAAACCACCAAACCTAATATAACTGGTCATCATCCGTTGACCACCGCATGCTTCGTAAACATCAACAATTGTTTCTCTCTCCCGAAAAGTATAGAGAAGCATTGACATTGCCCCTAAATCAAGAGCATGTGTTCCCAACCAGACCAGATGAGATTTAATTCTTGTTAGTTCGGCAAGAATAACTCTTGCCCATTTCACTTTTTCAGGAATTTCTATATCAAGAAGCTTCTCTACCGCTAAACAATACCCAAGATTGTTAGACATTGGTGCCAGATAATCCATACGATCTGTACATGGAATTGCATGGTAATACAATTTACTTTCCATCTGCTGTTCAATTCCAGTATGAAGATAACCAACCACTGGTTCTGCTTTTATGACTTTTTCACCATCTAATTCTAAAATAACGCGTAACACCCCGTGGGTCGAAGGGTGCTGGGGTCCCATATTGAGAGTAATTTCCTTACGGTTTATCAATTGATAACCTCCGGAGGATCATCTTTATTCCATGAAAAAACAGGGACTTCATATTTTTTTCTAAAATCTTTACGAAGCGGGTGCCCTTCGAGTTCATCGGCAGTAACAATTTTTTTCAAATTGGGATGCCCCTCAAAAACAATTCCCATCAAATCAAATGCTTCTCGTTCCATCCAGTTAGCACCGGCAAAAATACTTGTTATAGATTTTACTATTGGCTTAGATTCAGAAAGATGCACTTTTAAAAATAAATAGTTATGATATTTTAGCGAATAAAGGACATAAATAACTTCAAACCGACCATCAGATTCTTTCTCATGACCAAGCCAATCCAAAGCTGTTATCTCAGTAAGATAATTCATTTCTAAATCATCATTCTCATAGATAGCTTGGCAGATTTCAAAAATAGAATCCGGCTTTATATAGAAAATATCCTGATCACGAAAACTATCTTCTTTAACGATAGCATCGGTAAATTCAGATTTTATAAACTCTTTTACTTTTTTTCTATTTTCCACTTACAACCATATATTTAACTGCATTTAAAATAAGCAGTAATAAATTAAACTGTTTTACGTCCCCATTCTTCACGATGATTTTTTAAAGATTCTTTCTCTACTTTAGCATGAATCTTTAAAATCCCATCAATCAACTGTTCCGGTCTGGGCGGACAACCCGGCACATAAATATCAACAGGGATGATTCTATCGACTCCTTGTAAAACCGCATAGTTATTAAAAACACCGCCACATGAAGCACATGACCCCATAGAAAGGACCCATTTCGGATTAGGCATCTGCTCATAAAGAGTTCTTACTACAGGAGCCATTTTCATTGATACTCTGCCAGAAACAATCATTAAATCTGCCTGACGTGGTGAAGGTCGCGTAACTTCCATACCATATCGAGCTAAATCATAATGTGATGCAAAAGTCGAAATCATCTCAATCGCACAACAAGCTAACCCAAAACCAAGAGGCCACATAGAGCGTTTACGAGCCCAATTGACCATTTTCTCCAGACTTGTCAACATAATAGAATCAGGAATTTTCTCTTCTAATCCCATTTAAGGGCTCCTTTGCCAAGAACATAAAAATATCCAACAAGTAGAATTATTACAAATATTACCATCTCAATAAAACCAAACATCCCCAATTTGTTAGATATAACCGCCCAAGGATAAAGGAAAATCACCTCTATGTCAAAGAGGATAAATAGAATTGCAACCATATAAAATTTAACTGAAACTGGTTCTTTGGTAGTACCGACAGGCTTCATCCCACATTCGTATGCTTCTCCCTTTTTCCCTAATTTAGTCCGTTTTCCCAATAATATAGAAAACCCGATTAATAAGAGAGCTAAAACTGTCCCTACAATTATCAAAAAAAGGATCGGATATAGTGTTTCAAACATTATTTAAGCATACCTTGTTTTTATAATTCTTCAAGATTACCCATTATAAAGATTGTTGTCAAGTATTTTTAAACAAATCAATATAATTCCTTTAATAGTTAAGGATCACACGCAATCATACTTTCTAAACTTATCTCATTGTGTTACACGACGTTATGATGCAATACGTATTTATCCAAAAGGATGTACTATGATATTTTTATCACAAAGAAAAATTAATCAAATTCTATTTCATAATCTATAAAATTCTGTTTATTAACAATTATAGATTTTAAATCGGGTAATTGAAACTTCCCATAAGCAGTTGAACAACTATAAAAAGATAATAATTTATTCGGATTATGTAATTCGACCCAACCACCACCTTTAATTTGGTAATCAGGATGAAAAATCTCTACTAAATCAGGTTTTTTTGACCAAGCTGATGGAATATTATAATCCTCGCAAAATTTATTCACTAAATTTGCATGGTAAGGGAAAAAATCAAGCGGTCCGTAGATTAAATTTAGGGTCTCTTGATTTCGGATAATAACAAATTTAAAATTGAGTTTCTTATTGTTTAATTCTGAGTTAAACAAATCTTCTTTGAAATAACTAACAATATGAGAATTTTCATTCATACAGAAATTCTTATATGGTTAGAAAATATCCAGCCTTTGTTACCTTTCCAGGCTTCTACG
>JAYEHE010000164.1:0-3507 GCA_034659415.1 Candidatus Zixiibacteriota bacterium
GCCAAACCTATCGCATTTAACATCCCCGAAGCTGTTTCAGCTGTTCTCGGAGAAGGATGTCCCAATCTTGGTTCCTGAGTAATTGATTTTGTGACCAGTGCTCCCAATTTAGACAAAGGATATAAATCGGCTAATTCTTCTCCATATCCACAACAACCGGAAGCTGTCATAATTGGATTTTCAAATTCAATACCGGCAATATTTATTTTCATGTCTGGCTTCATAAGCTAACCTCCCCGATATTAAATACGGGTCCATCACAACACACCCGAGCGTGTCCGCCCTTCTTAAGAGGCACTACACATCCAAGACAAATTCCAATCCCGCAAGGCATGGGAGCTTCCAGCGATATTTGCCCGGGAATATTATATTCTAATCCGATTCCATCAACAGCTTTTAGCATCCCTTCCGGTCCACAACTATATAATCTTAAATTTTTTAGGTTTTCTAATTTATTTAGATAATTTTTCAAAACTTCGGTAACTAATCCTTTTGAACCGACAGAACCATCTTCTGTCACTTGGATTAAGTTTATACCTATTTTTTTAAGTCTGGCTCGTTCGAGAATATCTTTTTTTGAGCGTCCGCCATAAAAATATATTATATTTTTTGGGTTATGTCCTTTTTCTATCATTTCAATAGCTAAATACATCAGAGGAGGAAACCCAACTCCTCCGGCAACCATAATAACTTTCTCATTTTTTTTAGGAAATTTAAACGGGTTGCCCAACGGTCCCAAAGTGCTAAGAATATCTCCCTTGTTCAATTCACCCATTAGTTTTGTGCCTCGCCCAACAACTTTGAAAATGATTTCTAATTCATTTTTCTTTTTGTCAACAGAGGCAATTGAAAAAGCTCTTCTTAAAAAGATATTACTATCCGGTATTTTAATATGAACAAATTGTCCTGGTTTACAGCTTTTAGCTTTTTTGAATTGGTTCAGAGTAAAAGAGAAGTAATTATTTTTAAGATTACGTTTTTTAACTATAACCGTATCCTGACAAACAGTATTCATTGATTAAACTCTCTCGGTTTAGTAAATCTATATTTATATACTTGCCATTTCCCCTGTTGCTCAAGAGGCATAGTAGAAACTTCAAACTCTGCCCCGGCAATATATCTTTCAATCCTAATATTCAACTCCTCAATAGGAGTCGGATTCATCAACCTATAATCCTCAACCTCCCCTGAGAAATCAAGCTTGATTTGAAAATAAAAATCATACTGCCTCCAATCAACAGTATAAGCTTCTACCGGAAATTCAAATTCTTCGGTAAACCTGCTCGGTTTTACATCTTTATCTACATTTAAAATTGAATCACCATCAATGCTAATATAAATTCCCGCCATTGGATCAATATATTCATCAGATTTTTCTTTTTCTTTACTATCAAGTTTAAATTGATCTCCCCAAGGTTCATCTTCACTCTCTTGAATAGTGTCCTGAACGTTTTGACGGGAAGATACACGAGAGCTAGCTGAAGTTTTATTTCTGGCTTCTCTCGCCCAATCATTATTTGGAAAAGAATCGAGAAATTCAGTATATGCAAAATAAACCGATGAATCTCCCGGACTCTCAAAAGTCTCTGTTAACCATATTAGTGCAAATCTCGCCTGAAGATAGAAATTTGACTCTTCATAATTATCAACAACATACTGATAATAATACCGAGCGGAATCAATTTCTTCCTGTTCAATAAATTTTTCAGCTTTGTGAATATTTAGCAGAGCATAACCGGAATCTGAGGCAGTTCCAAGTAATCCAAGAATTTCTAATACATCCGGAGTAAAATCAGATTTAGGATATTTAACAAGAGCTTCTTCCAAAATTGAATCAGCAATCACAGTATCTTGTTTAAAATCACGATACATCTGCGAGAGTGCAATCATGGCTCGAGGCACATCGTAAGCAGTAGGAAAAGAATCAATTAAGTATTGCATTTCAAGAATCGCAGTATCCGGCTTGTTAAGCTTGAACCAGTATAATTCGGAAAGGTAGTACTGAGTCAGAGCCGCGGCATCTATTTCACTTTGTGTAGTTGTTGAATCAATTTCAATTGTTTTGCCAAAAATTTCCAGCTTGCCAATATCCGATGATCTCTGAAGAGCATCTTTAGCATCTTCAGCACCGCGAGAGATTTGTCCAACATTATCATAATATTCTTTTGCTTTTACTAAATCGTCGTAATCAAATTGGTAAATCAAGCCTAATCTATAGCTGGCTTTTGCAGAAGAGCGTTTATCTATTTCCTCATTTATAATATCTTTGTATATTTCTTCTGCCATTTCCACATCTTCATCTAACTCATACCCTTCGGCAATTTTAAGTTTTAATGCATTTAAAGAATCAAAATATATATCTTCTTCCATAAGAGTATTTATATAATCCATTCCATCATTAATTCTCTGCAATTTATAAGAACAATCAGCGGCTCTAAACAAAGCATGATATTTTTGATCTTTATCAGGTTCCATCCCTAAAATCTGTAAATAAGCACCTAATGCATCGGGGAATCTAAACTGATTATAATTTCCGTCTGCAATATATGATTGAACTTTTAGAGCTTCTTCATCAGTTCCAAGAGAATCCCTGATTTCCAAAAAATACTGCTTTGCTTTTTTATAATTTTTATTACTAAAATGATACTCCCCAATTGCCATAGCGGCTTCTGCTTTAAATTCTTTATCATAATCCTTTGTGAAAATGTCTTCAAAAAGAATAATAGCATCCTCAATCTCGTTGTCGAGAAGTTTTGATTTAGCAAGGTATAAATTGGACTCATCAATATACTTTGATTCAGGATAATTGACTAATAATTCACGTAAGCGACGTTCAGCTTTTAAATATTGCCCAGTATAAAAATAAGAAACACCCAATATATGCAGAGCATCGTCATACCATTTCGTGTTAGGATAGTTTTCGATAACTTTTAATGATTTTTCAATAGCTATTTTATAATCCCCGCCTAAACCGCGAACATTCCTATTCGAAGATTTGCGTCCTTTTTCTGCCCTATTAAATGCTTTTTCAGCATTGTAAAATGTGTTGTAATAAACACACCCTGGAATAAAAGAAAAAATAATAGTTATTACGATAGCTGTTGTGAAATTTCTTAAATATCTCAAACCCAAAATCTTTCAATCATTTTTGTCCAAAAATTATACGCAAACAATTAGTTGTGGTTTCCAATTTTATCAAGCTTTAAGTTTCTCAATCAATTTAGGAAGAAATTCCCCCGAAGGATACTCAAAATAAAAATCAGCCAAATCTGTCAGAGGGGTCATTTCCGGATTGATTTCAACTAAGGTAGCTCCGGATCTTTTAGAGTTAATCGGTAAACTGGCCGCAGGATGCACAATCGCCGATGTCCCTACTGATAAAAATATATCTGCTGTTTCTGATTTGGTAAAAGCTTCACTGATAATTAATTCATTAAGCATTTCCCCAAACCAAACAACATCAGGACGAATTTTACCCCCACAATATACACAAAGTGGGATACTCTC
>JAYEHE010000165.1:0-3504 GCA_034659415.1 Candidatus Zixiibacteriota bacterium
ATTATCTACAGGGTCCAACACTTCCACATCGGGAGAAATAATATTTAAAGTAAACATTTCAGTACTTGAATCTTCAGCGGCAGTAACATCTATTAAAATTTCTTCTTGAGAATTACTTTTGACCGAAACAACTATTTCGTTTTCAAAATAAGATTGCCCATCAGATTTCAAATGCAATCGTAAATTTTCAATGTCAGTATTTGAAAGGTTCTCAACAATAGCACGGAGCTGAATATCTTGAGTTATATTTACATTTGGAGCATTAGGAGCAACAACTTCAAGATTCAAAATTCTGGTAGCAATTAATGAGTCGGCTGAAAAAACATTAATGTCAAAACTAAAATTATCATTGGCAATAGGTACGGTCATTCCTGTATTCAACTCAACCGGCAAATTCGTAATTGAAAATTCAATAGTTGTTGATGTATTATAATCAGGAGTAGTAATATCAAACCGAAGTTGCTTTTCAGTATTTATTGCTCCTACTACTTGAGATGAAATTTCAAAATCCTGATTTGTTGAGTTTAATAAATATTCTCCTGAATTTATTTCCGAACTGCCAGAATTATTCAAATTCACAAGTAAAGTAACAATTTCATTTCTTCGAATGACACCATTATTATAACCAATCAAATCATATTCCAAATCAAGTTGTGCGGGTTTTTCAATTACAACAAAAGCTGAATTATTTTGTGATTGATCAACAGCTATTTCAGGTGAATTTATCTCCAGATAAAATCGTTCACTTAAATTTTCCTCAGTACCAGCAGTAACATTAAAATATATCTCTTTTGATTCACCAGATGAAATATCAATAAATTGCTCACTGTCAAATATTGATTGTCCATCTGAATATAATTTGAATGGAATGTTTTCAAGTGATATATCGGACAAATTACTTATTTGGGCAGACAAAATAAATTCCTGGTCTATATTCACTTTAGGAGCATTCGGAGAAATAACAACTGTATTTTCTATATTTAGAATCGGCTTTGAAGTGACCTCAATTTTTGTTCCATCAAAAGTAGAATGAAACTCGAAAATTTCATCTCCTCCACCAATTATTTTATAAGATAAATCAAATTCTACAGTTAACTGAGTTCCAGCCAATGATTCCGGAATATATATAATCCCTGAAAAAGCATCATTTTCGCCCTGCAAAATTAAATTATTTTCTATAATTGGGGAAGTAATTGAACTAAATCCCGTTCCGCTTAGTTTGAATTGCGATGACTCAACTGACAACTGATATGGAAATGTATTATCAAGATTGATATTAAAACTGAACGAACTTTCGTTACCCGCTTCAACGACTATGGGGGATAAATCATTAACTGTTATTTCAGGTGAAACAGTTGTGATAACTGTAAAAGGTAAAATTACTGAATCTACAACCGGATACTCAGTCCCTTCAATATTATAAATCGCATTCAATATGACATATAAATTATCATTAATAGGTTCATTAGCATGAGGAGGTAAAATTAGTTCTACATTATCGATTAATCCACCGATACCGGGGGAAAATTCTGTTTCGCTTGTTTCATTTGTCGATTCATAGAAATTAATCAAAGACGGAGAAACCCACGCCCCTTTGGTTCCGTTATTCTGTACCAAAACCTGTAGTTTGGTCTGTTGCCCTGATTGAACAGAGTTAAATTCATTCCCTTCAGAATCATATACCCCAATAATTTCATAACCGCTAAACGAAACAGTCTCCAAATTGGAATTAATTGAAGCAGTATTGGCATAAATCTCAACGGTCGCAGAATTATCTAAATAAGTTATATCCAAGGCTGATAAATTAATTGTGCCATCAACCAATAAACTATTATCTGAGAAAATTGATTGGGAGAAAGAACCTTCTGATATACGCAATTCTATCGGATTTACACTCAAATCGTAGTCGGTTTTCAAATTCCCATAATTATCAAAAAAAGTAATATAAGCCTCGCCAATAAGCGGATAGCCAACCACCTGATCATGTGAAATCGAAAGTTCAATTTCTGATAATGGACCCGAAACAACCGTTATCACTCCGGATTCAACCGAAAGATTATTATAAATAGCTTTAACCTGCCCCTGCCCTATCTTTTCTACATTAAGAATATCTTGGGTAAAATATCCAATCTGATCTGATTCTGATGTTAAAAATATTGAATAATCTAAATCATTAATTTCATGACCATTATTATCAATTCCAATTACTTCGAATTCTATATTTTCACCAGCTTGAATTGTTATATCCGAATCAGGGAAAATCCTTAGTTCTACAATACCGGAATCGGAAGGCGTTATCTCAAATAGCTCTGATTCAGTAGGTCCAATCAGAATTTCATTATCACCATTTTCTTCTTTTTGAAAACTTCCAATTAAAGAATAAAATCCTGCTATCTGAGGATTTTTTATAAATTTGATATTAAAACTACATTCAATCTGCCAGAAAGATTTGGTTGTTTCGTAATTTTTTATTTTAGACAAATATATAAATAATGACTGTTCTATAATTTTATATTCAGAGACCTTATAATCCCGAAATAGAAAATTATCCGAAAATTCAACAGACTCAATTAAGTTTAAATCAAAATTATCAGGAAATTCATAAACTAACACTCCCTTGTATAAATGAAGAAAAGTGTTAAGTTTAACTGTGAAATTTATTTTATATGATGAACTTTTTGATGTAAACGGATTATCTACTTCAACATTAAAATCATGAAACTGGTCATCAATTGAGGTTAGGATTGAATTATCATCCAATTCAAACCTTAACTCTAAGTCATCAACGTAATCCCCTGTATCATCAGAAGATACCGCAAATACACTTGCAGTACTTAATAGGATTACAAGTGTAATAATTGTTACAAATTTTTTAATAATTCTATTTTCCATAATATTTATACCTATTCAAGCTTAAAATAAGCAAAGTTTATGCCCTAATAATACTTCGAATAAATAATTTTCATAAAACCTGATAGAATCAAAAAAATCTGTAAACAGTTGATAATAAAGGAGTATTTAAGAGCAGAAAATGTCATTGATGCTTGTTTCAATTAGCAAAACCATATCTAAATTTCAATGTGTATTTTATTGCAACTATTAGTAATGACTATTCACATAGTCAGGAATTAGCTGATTCTGCGGCTTGAACTGTGTTAGATAACAACATAGCAATTGTCATCGGACCAACACCTCCGGGTACAGGCGTTATATAAGATGCTAAATTTTGACACGATTCGAAATCAACATCTCCAACAATTTTATAACCTTTCTCAGAAGTTGGATCATCTACCCTGTTAATACCAACATCAATTATTACCACTCCCTCTTTTATCATATCAGCTTTGACAGTATTAACTTTTCCGGTAGCAGCAATTATAATATCTGCTCTTTTTGTAATATCGGATAAATCCTTTGACCGAGAATGAGCAACTGTTACTGTAGCGTTTGCCATTTTCCCCTTCTGCATTAACATTGCCGCTATAGGTTTGCCAACAATATTAG
>JAYEHE010000166.1:0-3496 GCA_034659415.1 Candidatus Zixiibacteriota bacterium
TGCCAAATTGCTCTTTAAGGGTTTGAAGAGATGAATTCAGATAATTAATGGAGCTTTCAATGTTGCCGGTATTATTTTTTAAATCGGATGATATTGCGCCAAACGTATGGGAAATATTTACCATCAATTCATTGTTTTCATTTATCTGTGTGAGCAACTCTTTTTCATCCTTTACAACATCACTTGTTGATGAAAGCAGGTCTGTTATTTCTTTTGTATAACTCTTCTGGACTGTAATCATATCTTCAATTTGTTTAACGGAATCAGATAAATTACGATTTATCTGATCTAACAATGCTTGCTCTCTATCTATTTGTTTTTGTTCTGCCTTGGAAAGATTTTCGATAATAGCGCCAACTGCAGTGCGGAAATTCTCTTTTACATTATCGAATTCTGTAGATGCTTCTTTTCCTCGTCTCGTTGATTCCTCGTTATTTGTTCGGTTAATGTCCAATAGCATTTCTTTCAGTAAAGATGGAAGGTCTTCCATTACTTTTGCGGACTCATTCAATGTCTCAGCCACTTTATTTAACTGTTGCATTGCACCTGAACTGAATGCGTCTTGGAAATTTTCCATTATTTGCATAAGGTTATTTTGTAAAGATGAGACGATTTTCTTCAGCTCGTTCCCCATGTCTTGTCCGGCAGTTGAAGAAAAGGATTTTATTGATGATTCAAGAGATTCTAAAGAATGAATTATTTTTTCAAATTGTGGAAGAATGGAACTGGTTGACATCCCCTCAAGCCTTTCCATAATTACGTCAGCTAAATCAGTCGAAAATGATTTCAAAGCCTGGGATTGTTGCTCAGATTCTTTCAAAAGATCACGAAATATGTTTGCTGGGTGTAACTCATTTCCTTTGCCATCAGCCGTTATAAATAATTTATTCAAATGTTTTGTTGAATTCTTATATAACATGCTAATATATTTTTTAAGCTCATTTGAAAGGTGACTATTGATTTCATCTCGATTTAATTTAAATTGGTTTATAATATTTTTCTGAATTTCTGTTTGATGCTTACTCGCCGACTCCTCAAATCGTTGAAGCATATCTTCCCGTTCTATTTTTTCAATTTGAATTTTATCATTTTTCGTAAGTTTATATTTATTGTTTAGAAAAGCACATAACTTTTGGATGGTGTTTTCAATTAAATGAAATCCAACATTCTCAAAAAATCCAAAAATAATTGAAAGAGATATGCCATGTAACGATGTTAAAAATGCTGTTTTGATTCCATCTATTAATACTTGTATGCTTGAAAGTATCACTTTCGAAGAAGAAAAATTGAAATCGCTAAGGCCAATACAAAGACCGGCAAATGTGCCTAATATACCAAAACCAACAAACATGCCTGGAACACTTTTCCAGAGCTCTGTGTTAAATATTTTTTCAATTAAAGTGATGCCAAAATATTGTTCAGCAAAATCATCAGTTTTTTTAGATTGTTCAAAAGCTACAAAATGTTGTTGATATGACAGCCAATCGATTTTCAAATATTTATTTGTTGAAATAGCATTTTCAGTAAAGGTTTTTTCCACTCTATTTATTGAGTATTTTACAATATAAAATTTAATTAAAAGATATATAAAAAATGTTAAAAATAATAAATGTAATCCGGCAACCCAAACAGAAGTTAAAATTCCAGTTTCATTATAAGCCATATACGGAAACAATATCTCAGTCAAATTTTCCATCAATACCTTTGTGTGAATTTACAATCGGAGTGCAGCGAAATGTAAGGAAACGGGTCAAGTTTCCTTTTGACTCATGTTTTACCTTTCTTTATTAAAAACGAGTACCATTTACAGGAATAAACACAAAAAAGCTCCTCTACCGCTACAAAAGTGGGGCTTTTTGAAAAAACATTATGTTGGAACTGTAAAGCCCAAATGGAATAGCACATCTCAGATTGCAGGAATTTTGGAATAATGGAACAACAGGCATGCTTTGGAAAAGGTGCTTTTTAGGGTGAATTTCATTCCACGGGGCAGGCACAATAACCTCCTTACATGTTTACGTTTATGTTGCGATTACGCTATTCTTATCTTTTTGATTTGTCAAGGAATATAGGCACAGAGGCAGAGAGTGTATTACCTTGTATCCATTGCCGGTACTTGCTGAAGAACCAAATGCCTGGACTCAGGCTATCTTTCACAAAAAATCCCTCATATTTCAATACTTGACATATACATTGATACGGTTCTACAGAAGCATATCTTCCCTCATCCTTCATTTGAGTTCGCCAGTTTTACCATGAATATTGTAGTCCTTTTGTAAAACAACGGCCATCATAGAGTATATGTCACTATATTTTCACTCGACTATTTCACATACATCTTTTTGCACGGTACAGATTTCCACATGTTTTCACAAATTTCCTATAGGAAGCCATAGATAATTTTTTTATGCCTTTCGCAACAATACTGTATTGGTATTAAATATCATTATATCCCTGAATTGTTTCTACCATTTATAGATGTTCACCTTAATGAGAGCCACGCAGAGGAATGTTAGCAAGAAATATTTCTTTAATTGGTTGCTTCATTGGGTATATCGCCATTCTGGTGCAAACCCGGTCTGTTCCGCAAGCGACAACATAGAAGGTAGTGTCGCTAAATATGCCTTTCTCACTTTTTCTTCGAGAAGTAAGTCTTTTTTCGTTAATCGTAAATCAGAAACAAAAGATTCCGTAACTTTATCCCAAGACTGAGAGCTGTATCGGTTTTTTGAGATATGAAGCCCTCGATTTTGAGTATTAATAAATAAATCAAGATACTCCATTGAAGGTAAATAGTTACTTTTAGCGGAGTTAACGCTTGGAATAATGGGGATTAGGTTCCAGAGTTGATCATGGCAGACGAAAGACCAAGGCAGGGAATGGTCTAAATCGAATGATCGTCCATTGAGGGTTTGACCGCTATAAATACAGCGAATTTCCTCTTCTTCCATTACAGTTTGCCAGTATTTTGTCTGTTTAGAAAGTGATGTTCTCTCTGTAGGCGGGGATAGCTTGTTGGGAATGGCTGGAACATTAGGATTTCTCGCTTGTAGGTATTTAACCCATTCCCAATTCGTCCAACCTTGAATTATAGAGTAATTTGTCTTTAAATATTCATGCCACTCAGGGTGTAATTCTATGTACCAGTTTACCCCTTTGAGGTGAAAACGATAAAGAGGCTTCACGGTTTCGAAATATTGCTCAACAAGGTGACTAATCAGTTCATTTTTCTTCCAGTCTTCAACACCCCGCAATTGATTAGTAAAAAAAGGCTCTAACAGACGAAATGGAACATAATTGAGCAGTCTATGTAATTGAAGTTTCTCCCTTTGATGTCTAAGGGCCTGCCTGAGTTTTTTTCCTGTTGCCATACCACTTATACGCGCTGTTTCGAGCGAAAAATCAAATGCTTCTAATATTTGGCGGGTCATATCCTGCTGACCAAAAGAAAGATGGAAGAAATTGATTGGATACCAGGATATGGCTACCATTTCTA
>JAYEHE010000167.1:0-14074 GCA_034659415.1 Candidatus Zixiibacteriota bacterium
AATATGACTAAATATTATTAGAAGTGAGCGCTGGATAAGTTAATTAAGAAATATGACTAAATATTATTAGAAGTGAGTGCTGGATATGTTAATTAAAAAATATGACTAAATATTATTAGAAGTGAGTGCTGAATATGTTAATTAAGAAATATGATTAGAAGTGAGTGCTGGATCTTCAGATCCAGCGAATTAAAATGTCAAAGAGAAAAAGATATAATACTGATTTCTAAATTATCGATATCACCGCTCCCTAAAAAACTGAGAACTTGAAATACTTTCTCGGGTTTTTTTCAATATCCGTTATCAGACTATTTACTCGTCCCAAAAGGTTAGAAAACTCACTGTATAAAGTAGTGTCATTTACAAAAAGACCCAAAGTCCCTTCGGCTGTGTTTATTTTATATAAAATAGAGTCAAGTTTAACAGACGTTGCCGCAAGATTATCATATAGTTCAGGGTCATTGACAATTCTTCCAAGCGTCCCCTTGTTTTCATTAACTTTATCAGTTAAACCAGCAACCGAGTTGGATGTTCTTTCTACCGACGTAATTATCCGTTCCTGATTTTTTTGCAAATAGGTTGTAACTTTTGTCAGAGATTTAATTAACGAAGCCAAGTCAGTATATAATTTATCGTTAGTTGACAATTGCCCTAATGTTCCTTCGCCTCTTTCCATTCGAGCTAAGACAGAATCAAGATTATTTACTAACGACCCAGCATCTTTGAAGGCATCTTCACCAGCCTTAAACATATTAGCGGCATCATTAGCATTGTAAGTAGGTAAGATTGAATTCTCAGCAATAGCAGGTTTTCCGGTGGTTCCCGGAATAATCTCAACAAATTTATCCCCAAGAAACCCTATTGTTCCTAACTCAACATGGGAATCTTCAGTGATCATTTTCCAGATAGATTTTTTAACCTTGCATACTACTTCCACCTGCCGTAATGAGTCAAGGTTAACAAAACTAATTGATTTTACATTGCCTACTTCTACCCCGGACATCCAAACTGGCGAACCTTTTACTAAGCCATTCACATTTTTGAAATAACAGATAAAGTCACCCTTAGAATCAAAAATCGATGTTCCACCGCCGGATAGTGATGCCCAAAATAGTGCCACCACTGCAATTGTAATTAATATTCCAACTTTTAGATTGCCCCATTTAACAGAAGTAGTTTTTTTCATATTCAACCTTAATTTATTCTACTACATATTAACAGACTATTAATTGCCTGCCAACAATTTTTTTTCTAAAACATTACCCATTGAATTAATAAATGGTTTCAAAAATGTTTTAACACGTTCATCCTGACTATCCCGTAATTCAATAAGATTTCCATCAAAAGCAACTTCGCCTTCATATATTACAACAAATCTGTCCGCCAAATTAACAGCATCGTAAATTTGATGAGTAACAGTAATATTTGAAATAGCTTTTTCCGAATACAATTTTTCAATCAAATCCAGAACATTACGGGTTGCTTTTGGATCCAATCCGGTTGTCGGTTCATCAAAAAGCATAACCTTTGGATCTGTTGAGAGAAGCGCTCTACCAATAGCAACTCTTCGTTGCATTCCACCTGATAATTCTTCGGGAAGTTTGTCAATAATTTCATTTGCATCCAACCCGACAAAACCGAGCATCTCTCTGACTCTTTCTTCTATTTCTTCGTATTTTAGATTTGTATGCTCAATTAGATAATAGCCGGTATTTTCACCAACAGTTAAAGAATCGAATAACGCCCCGTGCTGAAATACCATCCCTATTTTCTTTCGTAATTTCCTTTTATCCTTCTCTCCCATAACGCAAATATTTTTGTTTTCAATCTCTATGATTCCCTCGGAAGGACATTCCAAACCAAGGATTAATCTTAAAATCGTTGACTTACCAGAACCGGATGGTCCCATAATAACCAGAGATTCGGAGTTATCTACTTTAAATGAAACATTTTTTAAAACCAGATTATCTCCATAGGAAAAACTTATATTTTTTATATTGATCATAAATAACCTTTAATCAAACCAAATACAAATTTTGTAATGATAAAATTCACCATTAAAATCAGAATCGATGACAACACGACCGATTCAGTTGTTGCTTTCCCTACCCCTTTGGTTCCACCTTCGGAAGTAAAACCTTTATAACAAGCAACAAAAGCAATTACAAAAGAAAATACGATTGGTTTAACTATCCCAATAAACAAATTACCAAAAACCATTCTTTCAAAAACAGAAGACCAATACATTGTGGATGTTACATGAGCGATAAAAACCGATACAACCCAACCTCCCAAGAGAGCAATTACATCACAAAGAACAGTCAAAGCCGGCACCATAACTATCAACGCAATCATTCTTGGTACTGCTATTTTTTTTAAGGGATCAATTCCAAAAGCAACCATGGCATCAATCTGGTTAGATGCTTTCATCGCTCCGATTTCAGCTGTAATACCAGATGCTACTCTGGCGGCGATCATTAGACCGGTTAAGACTGGTCCCAACTCTCTTATAATTGAGATGGACATAATACGTCCAAGATAGTTTTTGGCACCAAAATCCACAAGCTCCACAGAAAAAGCAAAAGCAAATCCCTGCCCGGCAAAGATACCGGTTAAAACTATCAAAAACATAGAACCTATACCAATAAGATACATTTGCTCCATTGTTTCAGCTACATATATCCTACGGGAAAAAAAAGCAAAACACATTCGCACAGAAAAGAAAAACATTTCCTGACTGGTATGAGCAAAATGCTTCAAACCTCTGTTGATTGCTTTAAAAATTAGTAAGGTCCTTTCTTTGCAGTCCATTTTAGGTCTTACTTCACTTGAAGTCAAGAAAACCTTATATAATAAAATTGATAAAAGTTGAAAAATATATTTCATAGTTATCTTAAAATATATTATCATGAAACACTTTTAATTAAGGAAATAGAAAAAAATGTCCAAGGAAAGAAAACAACCCCACTGTATTGCTTTATTCTCAGGTGGGCTGGATTCCGCTCTGGCAGTATTGCTTATGCTACGCCAAAACATCAAAGTAACGGCACTGACTTTTTTGACGCAGTTTGGCTGTGATATGGGAGATAAATCTTCATGTGGATCCAACCAATTTCCAGTAGCAGATAAATTTGGTTTTGATGTCAAACTAATGCATTTAGGTGACAAATTCATAGAAATAGTTAAAAATCCTAAATATGGGCATGGGAAGAATATGAACCCATGTACCGATTGCCGAATCTTGATGTTATCCGAAGCTAAAGAATTCATGGAAATGGTTAATGCTGATTTTATTATTACAGGTGAAGTTATGGGGCAAAGACCAATGTCACAGGTAAAAAATAAAATCAATCTGGTAGCTAAACAATCCGGATTAGTAGGGAAACTACTAAGACCATTATCAGCAAAACTATTGAACCCAACCGAGCCTGAATTAAATGGTTTAGTTAATAGAGAACTACTGGAAGGAATCTCCGGACGAAGTAGAAAAAGGCAAATAGAGATGGCTAAAGAATTCGGACTGGACGATTACCCAAACCCTGCTTCAGGATGTTTGCTTACCGATGAACCATTTTCAAACAAACTTCGTGATCTCTTCTCTCATACCGAACATACAACTATTGATGATTTAAATCTGTTGAAAATAGGCCGTCATTTTAGGTTGGATAGCAATACAAAAATTATTGTTGGCAGAAATGAACAAGAGAACGAATCTATCATTCACATAAAAAAACCACAATATCCTACATTGGAAATTTTGGAACATGGCTCACCGATAACCATTTTAATTGGTAATGCTACTGAAGAGAACATCCTTAAAGCTGCTCAAATCACTGCCCGCTATAGTAGTGTTAAAAATCTTCCAAATGTTAAAGTTTCATTGCTAAATTCTGATAATGAAACTGCTAAAAAATCATTTGATGTCTCCCCTGCCTCAGATAAAGTCATAAATGAAATCAGAGTATAAAAACAGAAGGCCTCAACATAGTTGAGACCTTGCTCTGTCCTCACCATCGAGAATATTATATCAGGTAACCGCCATGAACCTGCTGTATATAAGAACTCTAAAAAGCTCTTTAATCCTCGATAGCTATATGTTATACAAAAATCATGCCAATTTGACTCAATATGTTAATCCTATGTATTTCAATATCTTACATTTACTGTCCTGCGAAACAGAATAGTAAATCGCAAAGCTTGCTTTAATTACGCAATTATTGAAATTTATGAAGTAATTTGAAACAAAAAAGCCCCTCACAAAAGTGAGAGGCTTCTGACGAAATTTAAAAAGAATTTTCTTCAACGTAAGTTTGGGCGAACCTGGGAATAACTAATTACTTCAATAACATCATTTTCTTTGTTTCACTGAAGTTATCAGCTGAAATGCGATAGAAATAGATGCCACTGGCTCTATCTCTTGCATCCCAATTAATCACATGTTGTCCGGCTTCCATCATGTCATCCTGAAGAATTGTGACTTCCTGTCCCAATACGTTGTAAATTGAAAGCTTAACATGAGCGGCTTCTGGCAAAGCAAAAGCAATGTCTGTTGCCGGGTTAAAAGGATTCGGATAATTTTGCATTAAAGCATAATCGTCCGGAATCTCTTTAGAAGCAACTTGAATAGTAACCGATTCGAACTCTACAACCTCACCTATATCACTACTACTATTAGTGATAGCATTGCTGGAAGGAATTCCATCAGCATCAAATTCATGATATACAAATGTCAATTCATGATTAGGGTTCACAGTGGTTATTGCTTCAATTGTAATCTCAGCAATATCCGGATCAGTAACCTTAAACACTAAATTAGCAATTGCACCGGAACCTGCTTCAAGATCAGGCTTATGAACCGGTGACATTTGCGGTAAAAGACCAATAATGACTGTATTCTCTTCGTTGTTAATATTAGCAATTTTTAAATCAAAATAGTCAACACGGGTGTTCTCAAAGTTAACTTCCTCTAAAGTAACTCCTTCAGAGAAACTTAACGGAATATCAAGAGCTGTTAGATTAGCTTTGTTAGTAATTTCTAAAGGCACGATAATCTGATTATCACCTTTATCAATAACCTTAGCAGCTCCGAAACTATGAGCACCTGCAAATACCAACGATGGTACTGTTAAAATTACGATAATAATCGCAATCAAGTGAAAACGTTTCGTCAAGATTCACCTCCCTACGGTAGAAATCCTTGTTTTCTGTTATGGTTTTATAGTCATTAAACTATAAACCTGTTTTTGTCCGTAATATTTAAATCGAAAGAATACCCAACTGCGAATTACTTTTCATCCTAATAAGTTTGTAGGATTGCCCAATCCTACAATAAAAATACGTTTGACATCCTTTTATGTCAAGTTATTTCTTTATGATACAATAGTTTAATCACATTCGCCAAGAATACTAACGAGATTTACACTCGTAGTATTTTCATCTTTTGTTTTTATACAAAAAAACTGTATTATAGTTCCAAAACAACAACAATTTTTTATAATTTATTTTTTTATTATACAATTTCCGTCAAATCCTAACGAAAGCAAATTCTGCGTTTTTTATCGCATCACATAAAAATTGAAGGATTTTTCATGAATCAAATAGTAAATAGTTGACATATATTAACTTTCCTCTAATTTCAGGTAATATATAAGAAAAGAATTTGTATTGGAGGAATTGTGAGCGGTGCCGAACAAAATTCAAACAGTTTTAAACCGGTAATTGATGCAAAACAAAACATTGCTGAAGTTACATGGAAAGCGATCATTTTAGGAATTATTATTTCCGTTCTTTTTGGAGTAGCTAACGCATACTTGGGTTTAAAATTTGGGATGACAGTCTCTGCTTCGATACCGGCGGCTGTTATATCAATGGCAGTTCTTCGTACACTCTTCAAAAAAGTAACTGTTTTAGAAAACAATATAGTTCAAACAGTCGGATCAGCAGGTGAATCTCTGGCGGCAGGAATTATATTTACTATCCCTGCATTTTTTATCTGGTCAGCAAACGAACAACTTGCCGCATCAGGGTATTTTCATGAAGTTTCCCAAATGCAAATCTTCTGGCTGTCAATGTTGGGTGGTATGCTGGGAATACTATTAATGATTCCCCTGCGAAAATATTTGGTAGATCAAGAACACGGCAAATTAGCTTTCCCCGAAGGTACTGCATGTGCTGAAATTATTGTAGCAGGTGATGAAGGTGGTAGTAAAGCAAAATTAGTATTTGCCGGAATTGGATTTGGTGCACTTTATAAAATTTTAATGAATTTACTGAAATCCTGGTCTGAATCGGTTAACTATGATTTCAAAGGGGTTTTAAAGGGTGGCACAGTTGGTATCGATGCTACTCCGGCTCTATTAGGGGTTGGATATATAATTGGACCACGAATTGCGGCTTTGATGATGGGAGGAGCAGTTTTAGGATATTTGGGAATCGGCCCTCTTCTTGCTTTTATTGGTGATCAAATACCGGGAGTTATTATTTCACCCGGCACTATCCCATTAAATGAGATGGATACAGGACAGTTAAGAAATTATTACATAAAATATCTTGGCGTCGGTGCTGTTGCTCTTGGTGGTTTTGTATCACTTATTAAATCTTTTCCGATTATCATATCTTCATTCAGAAAAGGTTTTAGTCAGATAACCGGTAAACAGACAAATGAAAATGTACCTCGCACAGATAAAGATGTTTCAATGAAATGGGTATTGCTCGGAGTATTAGGTATCATAATTGCAATTTGGATTCTCCCAGGCACAGAACTTCATTTCCTGGGAGTCGTGCTTGCCGTTTTATTTGGATTCTTTTTTGTAGTAGTTGCCGCAAGAATTGTCGGTATTGTCGGTTCATCTTCATCACCTGTATCGGGAATGACAATCGCAACTTTATTGGTGACTTGTTTATTATTGCTTTATTTTGGTGTATCAGGCGTTAAAGGAATGATAACCGCCATGTCGGTCGGAACTATTGTTTGTATAGCAGTCTGTATGTCCGGTGATATTGCTCAGGATTTGAAAACCGGCTTTTTGTTAGGTGCCACACCGATTAAACAACAGCTCACCGAATTTATCGGTTTGTTTTTCCCTGCGATTGCAATGGGATTCACAATTTATTTTTTAAACGAATCATTTGGTTTTGTTGAGGGAGCAACAGGAAGAACCCCGCTTTTAGCTCCTCAGGCAAATGTGATGGCAACGGTTGTTCAAGGAGTGATGAATCAAAATCTCCCTTGGGCACCTATAATTGTTGGCGGTTTTATTGCTTTAGCTGTAGAACTACTTGGTATTTCTTCGCTTCCTTTTGCAATTGGTTTGTATCTCCCCCTTTCACTTTCAACACCGATTATGACCGGCGGACTTATAGCAATGCTTATTAAAAAGATTTCTAAAAAAGATGATGAGAAAAAGAATGCCGAACAGGGTGTTTTGTTTTCATCGGGATTAGTTGCAGGTGATGCTTTAATTGGCGTTTTCGTGGCATTTATGATAGGCTCGTGGACATATTATGCTGACTTTTATGACGGCCACGAAGGAATGATGAATACCCTAAGTGGTGCATTTGGTCCCTGGCTATCATTGATAATGTTTGCCTTGATGACTGCAATATTAGCTCATTTGGCATATCGTGGTTTTAAATCTAAAAAGTAAGGACTCGATATTCAATAGATGGCTAATAGTTACTTAAAAGATAAATGGCTCTGGATATTAGTTGTTACGACTTTTGTCGTTCGATTAATATATCTTATCCAGTTAAATCAGGATGCCGGCTTTCAAGTTCCGATAATTGATGAACTATGGCACTGGCAATGGGCACACGAGATTCTCGAGAAATCATTTTTGGGTGACACTGCATATTTCCGTGCTCCTTTATATCCTTATTTTCTTGCAATTTTAGCCAAGCTGACCAGCAGTTCAATTTTTTATAGTAAACTATTACAGACTCTTGTCGCCTGCGGAACGATTCTGTTTTTGTACAAATTGAGTTACTATCTGTTTAACAAAACTGTCGCCATTATTGTCGGATTTATTTATGCCTTTTATGGGACAATTATATTTTATGAAACAATGTTTCTTATCCCAATTCTGTTTCTGTTTTTCACAGTTTGGGGAATGTTTCGATTGATTGCTTATAAAGATTCCCGTTCGTTAAAAACGTGGCTTCTAACCGGAATAATTTTTGGACTGGCTGTTATTTCAAGACCTAACATCTTAATTGTTCTTCCTTTTTTGGCTTTATGGTTGTTTTGGCAGATGCCATCCAGAAAATCAATTTTACATAAAATTAAACTCCCACTTATAATGATAGTAGGCGTGATTATTATAATTGCACCAATAACTATCAGAAACTTTATAGTAACAGGCGAATTTATTCTAATTTCATCTCAAGGTGGTGTTAATTTATATATCGGCAATAACAGCGATGCCAGCGGGCTATCGATGCGTATGCCTGAGATAGACAACCAAGACCTGACAAACTGGAAATACTTCCAAGATGTTACTAAAATAACCGCCCAAAAAGAAGCCGGACGAGAACTAAATGAAACTGAGCAATCTTCGTTTTGGACAAATAAAGCTATAAATTTCATACTTGAAAACCCAAATAAGTTTGGAAATCTTCTCTGGCAGAAAACTGTTTATCTTTTTAATGGCTTTGAGAATAGCGACAACTCTGATCTCTACTTCCAAAGACAAAAATCATCCCTCTATTCGTTATTAGTATGGAAAATCGAGAAGTTTTTGATGTTTCCATTTGGATTGTTGGTCCCTCTTTTCTTTGCCGGAATTTATGCCCTCAGAAAAAAAAGAAAAGAACTTCAACCAATATATATTTTCATTATTACCTACATTCCTTCGATTATTCTCTTTTTAGTAACTGCCCGCCACCGTTTAGTGTTGATACCTTTCATGATTATCATTGCCACAGCAGGCATATATACTCTAATAAAAAATTCAAAAAAATATAATTTCAAAAATTGGATAATAATAACTCTTCTGTTTTTGATTCCGTTTGTCATGGTCAATAGAACCTGGTATTTGCTTGGCTATTCCAATGAATATCAAAGCTATTTAAACGAAGGCATCAAATATTTTAAGATGAAAGACTATGTTCATGCTGAACAAAAGTATATTTTAGCTAACAGAGCATATTCATATTCTGCTCCTCTCCAAAATAATTTAGGCTATACCCAATTCCTGCTTGGAAAATATAACAATGCTGAAACTAATTACCTTCGGGCAATCCAAAATGATCCAAACTATTTTAAAGCTTATAACAACTACGGTTTGTTACTTGACAAACGAGGTCAACTGGATTCAGCAATCAACATGTATAAAATGGCAACAACCTTATTTGATTCCAGTTCGGCTGAATTGAGTGAGCATAGCAGATATTTTATAAATATGGCTAATACTTATATTAAGATGAAACAACCTGATTCTGCGGAATTAGCTTTTGAGGCGGCGATGAATGTTGCTCCTAATAATGGGAACGCATTCCTTAGTGTGGCAACATATTATGCATCTACTGGTAAATCTCGTAAAAGTGATTCCTTGTTTACAATAGCTAATCAAAAAACAGAACTCTCAGCACAGAATTATCTTAACTGGGGTTTGGTTGTATTATCTGTTAAAAATTATGACAAAGGTATCAAGCTGATGCATAAAGCATTTGAACGGGACCATCAGCTTTTCCAGGCTCCTTACTGTATAGGCAGAGCTTATTATGATAAAGAGAATGCGATTGATTCGGTGTTAAAGTATCTTGATCAAAGTTTGAGGATCAGCCCTTATTTTGCACCAGCGTTAGAGCTTAAGAGTAGAGTTTTAGAAAGATAGGCTATAAAATTTAATATTTCTGGCGGCGTTCAATCATATAATTGGAGCCGTCTTTCATTTTAACCGCTTTTTTTAAATCAGCCAACATATGGGATAGCTCGCCAACATGATCAAATTTTCCATCGGAATTAATAACAACTGCTATTGATATGGTCAATAGTGGGAATTCTTCAATCTGACCTTTTCTATTTACCGAAGTTATTATGCCTCTTTCCCTATCTTCCAGTTTATACCGAAAAGGAATCAGATTATCAAATGTTTTAATAATCTGGCTACAAATATCATCGACTAAATCAATAGGGATAATACAAATAAAATCATCACCAGCAATATGCCCGACAAAACCTTCTCTGCATAAATCAAAAACTATATCACGAATTATTTTCGAGGTAAGCCTGATTATTTTGTCGCCATAATGATACCCATAATAATCGTTGTAAGCTTTAAAATTATCCAAATCTGCATAGCATATAGCAAATTCGGCTTGCATCTCCAACTGCCGCATAATTTCATCTTCGATTATATTTGTTCCCGGAAGCTGTGTAGAACCATTGATTGATAAATCCCGACGGTTTCTTTCAATAGCCTTCTCAATCCTAACCTGTACCAAACGATCAACCCATTCACCATGGATAAATTCTTCGACTCCGTTTTCATAAGCGGCTATTATTTGGTTTTGCTCTGGATTTGGATGATACAAAATCACCGGTATAATGGATAAAAAGATATTTTGCTTAATAGAATGAATTAATTCTAAATTTATTTCTATATTATCATCAGAACCAATCACAATAGCATCAATCTGATTTCGCTGGCAAATTGAAATAAGTGAATCAAAGTTATGAATTTGGTGAAAAGTTACTTCCTTATCGTGGAAAAATTTTTCAAAATAGAATTCTAAACTAATACCTTCCTGCAATATAGCAAAATGGTAATTTTTTGTCTCTTTTAATTCACCTTCTTTTGGTCCTTGCCAATTCTCGAGGATGATATTTTTTGTGTTCTGCAACAATATATTCCCGATCAATTTCCATATAAATTTGTGTTGTACTTATATCGGCATGACCAAGCATTTCTTGCACTATTCTTAAGTCTGCCCCACCCTCCAAAAGGTGAGTTGCAAATGAATGGCGAAAAGTATGAGGTGATACTTTTTTTGAAATTCCAGACTCAAAAACTCTTCTTTTGATAATTTTCCAATACCCCACTCGCGACAACGCATTTCCTTTATTGTTGACTATTAACAATTTACCGCTATTACTTGAAGTATTAGTCTTAGTGTTATTAAGATATTCATTAATTGCTTTTCGGGAAAATTCACCTAATGGGACAAGTCGTTGTTTGTTTCCTTTTCCGGTTACTTTAATAAAACCTGCTTCAAATTCGATATCTGATAAAAGAAGATTTTGTAGTTCGGAAATCCTCAATCCACTTCCGTAAAGCATTTCAATTATCACCCTATCTCTAAGCCCCCTATAATCCGAAATGTCAATACTCTCCAGAATCTGCTCAATCTCTTTTGGAGACAAATAATCAGGGTGGTAACGAAGAATCTTTGGAGTGGAGACAGCATTCATTGGGTTTTTTTCATCCCCAATCATATATTTAAAAAATTGCTTTAAGCTGGAAATTTTACGGGCTATCGAACTTGGTTTCCGTCCGGAATTTGTTAAAAAACTCAGATATTTATTAACAATTGAATTGGTTACTAATTTATAATCATCAAATTTAATAACTTGGAAGAACTCAATCAGATCATTCCTATAAGACTCAATAGAATTGTCAGCCAGTCCTCGCTCAAGTTTTAGATGTTGCAGAAAATCATCAATATGTAAATCCACTTGTTTCATGTCAAACCGAATGCGCCACCGCAATTGTCCCTACTACCTTGTGGTTATTTCTGTTTAGGGTATTGGCTACTTCTTTCATTGTAGCTCCGCTTGTTACTACATCATCAAGGATAATTATTCTCAAACTTTCATCTTTGTTTATAACTTGAAAAACATCTTTTATATTTTTCTCTCGCTCTGACAGTTTTGATTTTACCTGTGGCTTACGTTTTTTAGTTCGAATAATTAAATCTGTGCGAAGAGGTAAATTAAGTTCCGATGAAATTTGTTTAGCAATAAGTTCCGCCTGATTATAACCTCGTTCTTTCTCACGGGCATAATGAAGCGGGACAGGCACAACGCAATCTGCCTTTAAATTTAATATATCAATCTTATAATTAGAAATTATCAAATTTGAAAAAAAAGATGATAGATGAGTAATCCCCTTAAATTTAAACTGCTTAATTATTTCATTTAGTGGAAAACGATACTCCCCCATAATAAAAACCGGCAAAGACTTATCTTTACAGAAACGGCAAGGAATTTTTGTTAATGTCGAATTGCAGTTAAGACAAATTGGATATTCATATTTCTCAATTTTATCCAGACACAGATCACATATATTAGATTCATTATCGCAGTATTCATCACACCCCAAACATAGAGGCGGTAATATAAAATCAAGCATAGAACTTATGAATTCAGATTTCTTTAATAACTCTCTCATGATTACTAAAGAAACCGTTGACAAAGTGCTGATTCAAGTAAAAATTTTAGTTAAAAATCAGAACATTTTATTGATAATTCCAACCAATAATAAAAAAGCCGAGTCAACCATCATCTCCCAGGTTGACCCGACCCAATTTTCTAAAAAAAGAATCAATTATAATCCTTTCAAATATTCTTTCGCCTGCTCAACAGCTAATCCATTCGGATCTACTTTAATATATTTTTCCCAATAGAATTTTGCGGAATCCTTATTGTCCATACCAAAATATATTATTCCCATATTAAAATTCACTATTCCATGATCGGAGTCATGAGCTAAAACTTTCCTGAATTCTTCCAAGGCTCTTTCGGGTAAACCCATTCCATGAAGACAAGCTCCAAAGTCAGTACGAACATCGGGATCATCTTTAATCTGTAATGCTCGTTTATAACATTCCGCCGCCATCGCATAATTCCCCTGATCCATTGTAGAGTTACCCATTTGAACCAAACCGTCATGATCCTTTGGCATATTGGGAAGGTTATTCATCAATCCACCTTCGCCATGAGGATTTTCAATACTTCCACTACCCTGCATCTGGTTCATTTGCTGTTGTTGAACATGCTGATGCTCACTTTCGGATGGTGATTTTATAATTATAAAAACAACAGCAACAACAATAATAACACCAATTATAATTATATTATCCCTCATGCCGGTACTTTTGGTTTTACTTCCTTTTTGGGTAACTTGTTTTCCATTTAGTGTAGCACCACAATCGGGACAAAATTTACTATTCTCCGGAACCGAAGCCCCACAAACTTTACACTTTTTTGAACTCATAAATAAAATCCTTATTTTCTCCAGAATATATTACTATACTATTATAATGCAATGTTAAATTATCTTCTTTTTTATATTTAAAATGCTGACACAAGTTACATATTTTTCTATATTCTCTTCTATTAAAAAAGAAAGGAATTCTAATGAAGTATTTATGTATTATTGTAATCATAACCCTTTTAACTCTCTGTTCTGTTTTTGGTTCCAATGGCTATGAAATAACTTCTGATTCAGTATATAAACATATTTCGGTTTTAGCTCATGATTCGCTCGAGGGTCGTCGGGTTGGTGATCCAAGTGAACTGGTTGCCGCAAATTATATTGCCTCTATCTTTAAATCAGCAGAATTAGAACCTAAAGGGGATAATAATACGTTTTTACAAAGTTTTACTTTCACTAGGTCAATAGATTTAGGAAGTGATAATGCATTAATTATCAATGGCATAGAGCTTTTGGTCAACGAAGAATATATCCCACTAAAACAATCCGCAAGCATTTCATTTGATTTTTCTGAAATTATCTTTGTTAATTATGGGATAACAATTGAGGGTAGTAGTTACGATAACTATAAAAATTTAGATGTAGCAGGGAAAGCTGTTTTGGCAAAAAGGTTTGCTCCTTCATCGGATGATAACCCCCATGTTGATTTCAGCAATTACGAATCAATTACAGATAAAATCAACAATGCTCAATCTCATAATGCCAAGGCTCTTTTTCTAATTACCCCTGAAAATGAAAAAGACACGCTAATTCAAAATATCATTGCCAACATTACCCCTAAAGATATTCCGATAATTTTCATACGCCAAAATGCTCTTAAAAAACTCCAATTAGATTTAAACCAACCTGCTATCTTAACT